>JACQBW010000020.1 GCA_016194305.1 Nitrospirota bacterium
TATATCATATATTTTTTTTTCGTCAGGTTCCAGCTCCTGCACTTGCGGTGGAGAAAGAATGTCGGATTGGGATTGAAACTGTCCATTAAGCTCTTCAAGAATGTCAGTCACTTTTTCCACCAGTTTTGCTCCCGATTTAATCAGTGCATGCGTTCCCTTGCTCAGTCCGCTATGAATCGGTCCGGGAACTGCAAATACCTCTTTTCCCTGTTCCAGGGCCATCGAAGCAGTGATCAGGGATCCGCTCTTTTCGGCCGCTTCAATGACTACGACACCCAAAGCCAATCCGCTAATTAAGCGGTTTCTCCTCGGAAAATTTTCTGGCGCAGCAGACATGCCCATTGCAAATTCAGTCATAACAGCACCCTGTCCGCTAATTGCCTCCTTTAATGCAAGCGAACCCATTGGGTAGTGAACATCGATTCCGCAACCCAATACGGCAATTGTTCTCCCTCCCGCGTCTAAAGCAGATTTATGGGCTATCTGATCGATGCCCATGGCGAATCCACTGACAATCGTCATTTGGCTATGAACCAGATCCCGAGTCAATTCAGCTGCAATTTGTTTGCCGTAATACGTGGGTTTCCGGGTTCCCACAACTGCAATAGATTTTAAATCCTGTCCCCAAATCTCTCCAGTCACATACAGATAAGGAGGCGGATCATAAATATTTTTAAGTTGCGGTGGATAATGAGGATGAAAATAATGAATCAGTGAGACAGAGTGCGCCTTGATGAGTTCAATCTCACGAATGACATTCGCGTCCCCCTTAAATCCCAGAATTCCCTCAATCGACTTTTCAGATAGTCCTTCAATTCGAGAGAGGGCCTGCCGCGATGAAAGAAAAACTTTCTCCGGTGGTCCGATTTCATCAAGCAACCGCCTGTAAAGAACTGGTCCGATTCCTTGAACGGAATTGAGAGCCAGCCAGGCGTAACGTTCGTCTTCCATCTTATTCAAACCAGTGTGATATTATAGTGTTCCACATGCATGCTATGGTCAGGTTTAACAACAATTCTTTTCTTATAGACTTTCTCAAGCTCCTCGATTCCTTGTCGCTCCTCGTCATATAAAAGCGCAGTCACATCAGGATGGGCGACTACAATAATTTTTTTCTCTCGCGGAGAAGCACCAACCCGTCTTATTTCTCTAAAAATTTCATAGCAAATCGTCGCCGCAGAACGTGTATAGGATCTTCCTTCACAGTAATGACACGGTTCGCAAAGAATTCGCTGGATATCATCTCGCGTCCGTTCTCTGGACAACTGGATCAGCCCCAGCTCGGAAATCTTGAGTATGTTAATTCGAGCTTTGTCTTTTGACATGGCTTCCTGAAGTGACTGGAAAACCTTTTCCTTATTCTTCTCTCGCTCCATATCTATAAAGTCTATAATAATGATCCCGCCGATATTCCTCAATCTCAGTTGATAAGCGATCTCCTTGAGAGCTTCAAGATTCGTCCTTAAAATTGTTTCTTCAAGATCCTTCTTCCCCACATATCTTCCCGTATTCACGTCAATAACTGTCAAAGCCTCCGTCCGGTCAATGACCAGATATCCTCCTGATTTCAGCCAGACCTTTCTCGAGAGCGCCCTGGAAATCTCAGTTTCGATTTCGTAGGCGTCAAATACGGGTTCTTCTTTAGTATAGAGCTCCACTCGGGTCGATAATTCCTGAAGATACATTTGAGCGTAGTCTTTAATCCGCTCATATTCTTCTTTTGAGTCAATCACGAGGCGGTCAACTTTTTTTGTAAAGAGATCTCTCACGGTTCTGAAAATAAGGTCAAGATCAATATGCAAAAGAGCCGGGGCAACAATTTTCTCTTTCTTCTTCAACATGCTTTGCCAGAGGAGTTCCAGAAATTCCATATCTGATTTAAACTCTTCTTCAGTCGTCCCTTCGCTGACCGTTCGGATAATATAGCCGCTCCCAGGCTTTCTCAACCGATGAAGCATTTCCTTTAATCTGCCTCTCTCTTCCGATCCTCCAATTCTCCTGGAGATTCCGATATGATTCACAGTTGGCATATAGACCAGGTATCGCCCGGGCAAAGAGACATAAGTTGTGACTCTCGGACCTTTTGTTCCCATCGCATCCTTAGAAACCTGGACGAGTATTTCCTGCCCCTCTTTCAGGAGATCCTCAATCGCCTTAGTGGAACGACGCGATTTAGATCGCGTCTTAAAATGACGTGATCGATTTCTTCCTCTCGATGGACCTCCTGAACGTCCCGGTCTGGAGGACGGTCCCTTCTGTTCATTTGTTTTAGATTGAGCCACCTCGGGCTCAGAAAGGGGACTTCCGATAACCGGTTCCGTACCGGAGGACTCCTCAATGAGTTGATCGGATGGAATATCCGAATCCCGAATATCTTCGTCCAGTTCCGAAATCGCTGAATCTTGAAGAAACGGAGGTTCTTCCAAAGAAAGGGATTCTGCCGGTGACAGGAGGGACTCTTCTTCGACAAATATTTCTTCGGTCGACGGAAGAGGTTCAGATAATCCGGTAAAATCCTCCTGAACAATTAATGATTCCAAGGTTGGGGCATCTGCGATAACCGTCTGGATTTCAGAAACAAGGTCAGATTCGACCGCCTTGTCCTGACCGTCGGATAAGTTCCCAGAATCGCCATTTCCCTTATTTAGCGTTTGAATGTTTTCTTCAATGGCCTCTCTACCTCTGAAATCAGGAACAGACTCCGCCTCGTCGTCCTCCTGTTCTTCCATGAGATATTTTTCGAAATCGCCTCCCCCCGTGGAAACTTCAGAGACATAAAGGAACGCCGCCTTTTCAACACCAATATCGACAAAGGCTGCCTGCATACCGGGAAGGACTTTTACAACTTTACCCTTATAAACATTGCCAACAATTCCGCGGTCTTTCTTGCGGTCAATATAGAATTCGGTCACCACTTTATTTTCCAGGATGGCGACACGCGTCTCCTCATGTGTGGCATTTATGATTATTTCAGTTGCCATATTCATTCTCCCATAACAGAACAAACCTGTTGAGGCCGTTCATCATTTTCTCAATTTAATTTTTAATAAAAGAGCATAAATCTTCGAATCTTCACATTCATCAAAATGCCGAGAGCCGCCATCGTAGTGACCATGGCCGTTCCTCCATAACTCATGAGCGGAAGAGGCACGCCAACGACCGGCATCATCCCAAGCGTCATACTTATATTGATCATGACATTAAACCCGATCATTCCAATCACACCAACTGCAAGGAATGTTCCCAAAGCATCTTTGGCCTTAAATGCAACGTCAACACCCCAGAGAAGAAGAAGTCCAAACAAAACCAGCAATATCAGAATACCGATGAATCCCCATTCTTCGGCAAAAACTGCAAATATGAAATCGGTATGGCCTTCGGGAAGAAACTTAAGTTGGCTCTGTGTCCCACCCAATAATCCTTTTCCGAAAAGTCCTCCTGAACCGATCGCAATTTTGGATTGTATAATATGGTATCCGGTCCCGGACGGATCATTTGTCGGATTTAAAAAAGTCAGGAGTCGCTCCTTTTGGTAGGACTTTAGGTGATGCCAGAAAAAATTCCAGAGAAACGGAAGGAACATCAAAAAAATTAATCCAACAAATATTAATGATTTGGATCTAAAACCCACCAGAAACAACATCGAAATAAAAATAAAAGACAGTGAGAGCCCGGTCCCCAGGTCAGGTTGTTTAAGAACCAGCATGAAGGGGATGCCAAGCAAGACGAGCGGGAACGCGAGTTGACTCATTCTAAATCCGCTTCCCTGGGCATTTTCAGAAAAATATTTCGCCAGAACAAGCAATATGCCCAATTTTGCAAACTCAGACGGCTGAAAAGAAAATGGACCCAAGGAAAGCCATCGTTGCGCACCCAGTCCGACTCTCCCAAATAACATAACCAGAAGGAGCAGTAGCACCATCACACCGTAGATCAGATACGCAAATCTGGAAATGGTGTGGTAGTCAATCACCATGGCAATAAAAAATGCCCCGAATGCGATAATTATCCAATAGATCTGTTTTAAATAAAGGGCTGATTTCACCTGTTCTTTATGAAGCGATACGCTATAAAGTGACAAGACACTCAGAAAAAGTATGCCAAAAACGATCAGGAGAAATTTCCAGTCGAATTTTGTTATCAGTCGGCGATCAAACATTTTTCCTCAACCGTTAATTACCGGCAGTCCTTGTTCCCTCTCTGATCCGCTGGTCGAGGGACTCGCTGAGACGAGACCGCTTAGCTTTTTTTTAACGTTTGCTCCCCTCCTTCCTTGGGTTTGTTTAAATAAGCTTCAAATACTTTCTTTGCCAGGGGAGCCGCTGTGGATCCGCCGTGTCCCCCATGTTCTACCAACACGGCAACAACAATTTTCGGATGATCATAGGGAGCATAGGCGACAAACCAGGCATGATCTTGTAACAGCTTTGGAAGCGTTTTTGAATTGAGATTCCCTCCGACTCCGGCCTTTGCCGCAATGACCTGTGCAGTTCCGGTTTTCCCCGCAGTTTCAAAAAACTCCGACTTGGCGCCGCCGGCAGTTCCATGGGGTTCATGAACGACGCCCCGCAATGCTTCCCGCACGATTTTCAACGTTCTGGAAGAAATTTCATGAGATTCGAGCAAAACCGGAGGAAAAGTTTCCTTTCTTTCATTCTGCCGGTCGTAGGTCTCTTTCAGGAGCCTCGGCTTATATCGATATCCGCCGTTTGCAACCTGACTCATCATATAAGCGGCCTGAAGTGGGGTGAAATTTACGTATCCCTGCCCAATGGACACGGATAGAGTTTCACCCGGGAACCACTGCTCATTTCTTGTTTTCAGTTTCCACTCCGTAGAAGGAATAATCCCTTCTTTTTCAGAGGGAAGGTCAATTCCGGTTGCATGTCCGAGTCCGAAGCGATGCGCCTCGTCCGCAATCAGATCGATCCCAAGTTCTTCTCCCAATTTATAAAAATAAACATCACACGATTCAACAAGTGAGCGGTGAAGGTCCACGATACCATGTCCCCCTCTTTTCCAGTCTCTGAAAACCCGCTTTCCGAAAGGAAGCGCTCCCTGGCAGCTCACTCCCTGTTGGGGGTCCAGCTTATTGGCCTCCAAGGCGGCAATGGACATCAGGATTTTAAAAACTGATCCCGGAGGATATGTTCCCTGAATAGCCCGATTATTTAGGGGTTTGAACGGATCTTTCAGGAGAAGGTCCCACTCCTTCTGACTAATTCTTTCAGAAAGGGCCTGGGGGTCAAATGCCGGGTGACTGGTCATGGCCAGAATGTCACCCGTTTCGGGTTCCATCGCGACAATTGCCCCTGCCTCCTCGCCAAGACCCTGTTCAGCCGCCTGCTGCGTTGCAAGATCAATCGTTAAATAAAGATCTTTGCTTCCTTCAGGTTCTCGAACATTCAAGATCTTGATTTCATGACCCAGGGCATCCACTTCTATCCCTTTCTCGCCTGGCTCACCCCGAAGATACTGGTCATATCTTTTTTCAATTCCATACTGTCCGATTAACGTCCCCGGCGGAAGATTGTCATAAACGGACGACTCCATCTGTTTTTCATTTATCTCACTGACATACCCGAGCACATGGGAAGCCGTCCTTCCAAATACATAATTGCGCTGATATTCCACCTCTATCTTTAGTCCGGCCAGATTCAACTGGTCTTCCTCGAAGAGCGCTACTTCCTTTAACGTCAGCCCATCTCTAATCTTAACCGGGAGGTAAGGCGACGACTGCCGCTGGTCGATTTTTTTCACGATTTCTTCATTCGGAAATCCCAGAACTTCGCTCACTTTATGAATGACATAGTCATGATCCTTCACATCTTCCGGTATCAGGTAAAGTGTAAACCCGGGGACATTATTGACAAGAATATTGCCATTTCGATCGTAAATACGGCCCCTCCGGGGCTGTATAAATACTTCTCTTATCCGATTGTTTTCAGATTGCTCCTGATAGAAGCTCCCTTCGTTAATCTGAAGCGTCCAGGATCGAACAAGAATTCCGCAAAAACCGATTCCGATAACGATCAGTAAAAAAACGATCCGGCGCTGAATCTTTCTAAGATTTTCCTGGGGAAGAGAAGAATAATCTCTCAAATCCATCCTTTTCATCCAAAAATTCTTTAATTTTAAATCGTTTCACTAAAATCCAGAACAAGAGCGATCCCAGGAATGCATCAAGTACTCCCTTGGGAATGATGAGTTCCTTCCAGGGATAGTGCATCAACACTTCTCTCGAAGTGAGGTCCAGAAATGAAAAAACCAACATGCTGTAAAAAAGGGAAAAGAAAAACAAAATAAGGAGATTGAAAAACCATCTCAGATTTAATAATGCCTGGCGAATCAATCCGGCAAAAAAACCAATGATCAATCCACTTTCCATTTGAACAAAGGTTGTCCCTCCCGACAAGATATCAGCAATGAACCCTACGCCGATGCCCATCAAAGCCCCCCGGACATTTCCGTATAAAAGGCCTGTGAAATAGATAGCAAGAAATCCCAAATCCGGTTTTATATTACCAATTGAAATGTAGTCCCCTATCATGCCCTGGAGAGGTATCAACATCGTAATGAGAGTAAAAAACAAGAGACCTTTCATTTTTTTTGGATTCCGACCAATTCCGCATCCGCCGCCGGAGACGAACGGATAACCATCACTTCTTCGAGTCGAGAGAAATTGACCGCCGGAACAACCTCGACTGACAGGAAAGGGTCACCGGTCATCAGCTCTGTGGTCTTTTTACCCTCAGATTCGGATTTTTGATCCACTTTGATAACCGATCCGATTAAAATTCCTTTGGGAAAGGTGGGTGTTAAACCTGACGTTTCGACCTGATCTCCGACAGTAAGCTTTAAGTCTACGGACAAATACTTAACCCGCGTCAGGCCTCTCAAGGTCCCTTCCAGAATTCCTTGGTCCCGCGTTCTGCTGATCAAAGCGGCGACCGCGCTATTGCGATCCGTAATGAGCTGAACAATTGAATTTTTAGATCCGACTTTAAGAATTCGACCTACGACTCCTGCCGAAGTCATGACACCCATGCCCGGCTCTAAGCCGTCTTGACTTCCCTTATTGATTGTGAGTGATTTATACCAGTTTGACGGTTCTCTTAAAATGACCTCTGCCACGGTCAGTTTAAGAGGAGGAGGAAGGGGAATTTCCAGGAGTTTTCTTAATCGTTCGTTTTCGAATTGAGTTTCCTTTAAATAATTATTTTCCCCTTTGAGGACATCGAAATCTTTCTGGAGTTGAGCGTATTTTTCGCGGGTCTGAACGATATCAATATAGTTCGCCCAGATATGAGTCATACCTCCAACCAAGGAATGAATCGAGGCTTCAGCCCAATAGCCGAGGAAAAGTACCGGATTCTGGATTTTGGAAGGAGGCGACTTCGACAAATCAAGGGTCACGGCAATAGCCAGGACCATGATCAGTGAAACGGCAAGGATGATTCTTTTGATAAATCGGTCGCTGCGTGAAAAGCGAAAAATGCTCATAGGCTCAAGACAGGAAGCCACCAAAGCAGGGAAAAATCGAACTCGATTCCTTTTCCCTTTATTGAGCCATTATTGAAACTTTTCTCAAGAGGTCGAGTTGATCCAACGCTGTTCCTGTTCCGAGCACTACGGTGGTAAGCGGATTGTCAACCGTAATGATTGGCAGGTTTGTTTCTTCCCGTAGCCGGATGTCCATTCCCCTTAACAGAGAGCCCCCTCCGGTCAGAACGATTCCCCGATCAATGATATCTCCTGAAAGCTCAGGAGGCGTGTTTTCCAAGGCCACCTTAATGGCATTTACAATCGCACTGATCGGTTCAGCAAGCGCTTCTCGTACCTCCGCATCATCAATGACAAGCGTCTTTGGTATTCCTGAAATTAAATCCCTTCCTTTAATTGAAAATGTTTTGCGTTCATCGGGGGGATAGGCTGATCCGATTTCAAACTTAATCAGTTCGGCCATATGGTCCCCGATTAACAAATTATATTTCCTCTTAATGTAATTCACGATCGCGTCATCCATTTTGTCGCCGGCGACTTTCACAGATTCGCTGTAAACAATCCCGGCCAGGGAAATTACGGCAACATCCGTTGTTCCGCCGCCAATATCGACAACCATATTTCCGGACGGCTCTTCGATCGGAAGTCCCGCACCGATGGCTGCCGCAATGGGTTCTTCAATCAAATATACCTCTCTCGCACCGGCCAATTCTGCTGAATCTTTGACAGCTCGCTGTTCTACTTGAGTGATTTTGGAAGGAACACAGATGATAATTCTGGGCCTTACAAAAGTGCTCCGGTTATGCGCTTTCGTTATAAAATGCTTCAACATCTTCTCAGCGATTTCGAAATCTGCAATAACGCCATCTTTCATAGGACGAATCGCAACGATATTTCCGGGAGTTCTCCCCAGCATTTTCTTGGCCTCTGCACCCACGGCCAGAACTCTACCCGACTTTTTTTCTATCGCGACAACCGAAGGTTCATTAATCACGATTCCTTTCCCTTTTAGATAGACAAGGGTATTGGCGGTTCCCAGGTCGATTGCCAAATCGTTAGAAAAAAGGCCCAGAAGACTGCTCGTTAATCCCACTTCCACTCCCTATACAGAAATTGAGCCCTTTGCTCAAAGGTTTTTAATTTCAAAACTCTCGCTATCCACGACCTGGGTATGAGCCAATTCGTCTCCGATTCTTAATCCCTTTTCGTTTCCAATCATAAGTAGAAGCTCAAATCCAATGATGGCAAAAAACAGAATCCAACCTACAATGGGAATCAGTAAAAACAGATAGGCAATAAGCAAAGGAAAGTTACGGATGATTGACTCTCTAAATGAAGCCTCTTTATTCTTTTGCGGAATATAAGTCTGCAGGCCTACCAATCGCTTTCCAATACTTTTACCATGAAATAATCCATCCGCAATCAAGAGGTAGGTAATACTAATATACAACCCGACAGGTGGAAAGAGTTGCCTGAGAACCGCTATGAACAAAAAATCGATTAATTTCGCTATGACCCGGTGTAGAATGACCGCCTTGGGAAAAATAGCCTCAATCGGTGCTACCTGTTCGGCGGAAAATCCCATATCAATTCAAACGACACTCTTTTAATAGACAAGTATATCCAATATAATCAATAGCGTTTTGATATTATAGGAAAATCTCCGGTGATTCAACTAAATTGTCAAAGCCCTTGTGAAATTAACTGATCTGAATTAAAATATAACCATTAATTGAAAAAAAAGCAAACCTAAGAAAGGAAGAGATTCAGCCATGTTAAAAGTTCTTCGAGAAAGTGCCATTGAAAATCCCTGGTTTTACCGATTAATCATGCTTGCGATCGCGGTTGCCTTTGTGATTACGATGGGTTGGGGTATGGGTTATACCAAATCAGCCAGCAAGGATTATGTCGCTAAGGTAAATGGGGAATTAATTACATTGGACGAGTTCCAGGATTCCTACCGAACATCCGTCGCATTTTACAAAAAAATGATGGGAGAGAAGTACAATGAAGAGATGTTAAAACAGCTTCATATGAAAAAAAACGTCCTGACTAGTCTCATCGACAAGAAATTATGGCTTGAAGCTGCAAAGGATATGGGGATAACCGTGTCCAATGAAGAGTTAATATCGCTGCTGAAAGGAAACGAGCTTTTTCAGAAAAATAAAATATTTGATGAATCGACTTATCGTCAGGTATTAGCCTACAATCACCTCAAAACCGCGGACTTCGAAGAGAGCCAGAGAAAAGAACTTCTCTATGAAAAGATCAGGGCGACTTTGAAAGAATCTGTGATGCTTTCTCCCCAGGAACTGCCCATCACAGGAACCGCGGAAGAAAATGAACGCGTTTCCAAAGATAAATTGAACCAAAAACGAGAAAAAGCCGTGCAAAGCTTTTTGGAAAACATGAAAACAAAATCCAAAATCGAAATCAAGAACGAATACATTGAAGGATAGTCTTTCTTAATGGATTCCCGTTTTGGCGGGAATGGCAGTCCTGGAACGAGATTCAAATCTTAAAAAATCTGCACGATCAGTTCGATTTCAACGGGAGCATTCAGCGGGAGCTCGGCGGCTCCCACCGCGGTGCGTGCGTGTTTTCCTTTTTCGCCGAATATTTCCACAAGGAGTAACGAAGCACCATTCAGCACCTGCGGTTGTTGGGTAAAACCTTCGTACGAGGCAACAAAGCCCCCAAGCCGGACAAACTGTTTGACTTCGTCCAGGCTCCCGATCTCTCTTTTAAGGATCGCCAGAACATTTAATAATGCCTGACGGGAACATGCTATCCCCTGTTCAACGTTCACCTCTTTTCCAACTTTTCCCTGAAAAAGCAGTTTTCCCTCTTTCAAGGGGAGCGTCCCGCTTAAAAAAACCAGATCGCCCATCCTGACCGCCGGAATATAGGCTGCCACCGGTTCCGGAGGTACTGGCAGGATAATATTCAACTTAAGTAATTTTTCGTCTATGGTCATATCCTTTTCCTTTCTGACCGTTCAGAAGAGTCATGTGTCAGCAATATTATTCGCCGCTTTTGAGAAGCAGCCCCTTTTCTCTCACTTCCCTGAGCATCCAGGAGAAAAAGAGTATCGCCATCAAGATATACAATCCATTCAACAGAAAGGCAATTTCCAATTCCTTGAACGAAACCGAACCGCGTGCCACGACCGCTCTCATCCCTTCGAATGTATGGGAAGCCGGAATCCACCAGGCAATCTTCTGCAGAAAAGGTGGCAGGACAGACACCGGATAAAAAACTGCGGAAACAGGCTGGAACAGAAAAGCCAGGCCCCAGGCAAGAACTTCCGCTTCCTGACCAAACCGAAGAATCGCCCCTGTGGTCATAATTCCGATGGCCCAACCCATTAAAATCAAATTCAGCACGAGAAAAAAGAGCGGTGGGCCGAGAGAAAAAATATTGTAAGAATAAAAAAACATGGCGAGTGTCAGAGTCACCAGAAAGGTGGTCACAACCTTGAAAAGGCTCACGACCAGGGTTCCCATAATAAATTCAACCGGAGTCAACGGAGAAACAAAGAGATTCAGTAAATTTCTCGACCAGACCTCTTCCAGAAATGAAATGGAAATGCCCTGTTGGGCGCGAAAAAATATATCCCACAAGATAAGGGCTCCGATAAAAAAAGAGACAAAAAAGGGAAGTGCGGATTGATATTTTTGAAGATAGACCGTAACGAAGCCCCAGACCATAAGATCTAGAACCGGCCAGTAGATAATTTCCATTATTCGGGTCGGGCTTCTCTTGTAAAGGGAAAGATGCCGATAAACAATTGCGTTGATTCTATAGAGTTTCATGGGCGGACTGTCTCTCGGGAGAGTTTCAGAAAAACCTCTTCAAGCGTATCCTTTTTAAATTGTTGAATGACCTCCAGCGGCGTCCCGTCTGCAATAACTTCTCCCCGGTTCATAAAGAGGATCCGGTCGGAAATGGTTTCGATTTCCTGCATGTTATGCGAAGTGTATACGATGGTGCATCCAGACTCTTTCTTCAATGCCATCAGAATCTCCCGGACATGTTCGGCCATGTCCGGATCAAGGCTGGCGGTCGGTTCGTCAAGAAATAAAATTCGTGGTCGATTTAAGAGGGCTTTTGCCAAATTCAACCGGGACAATTGCCCGGTCGAAAGTTCCCTCGTGAGGCGGTTTTGAAACTGCGTAAGCTCGCAGAGCTTTAACAAATCCGAGATTTTCCCCGGATAATTCTTGACATGATATATGCGGGCAAAAAACGTTAAATTTTCCCGCAATGTCAGCGAGAGAGGCATCGAAACATAACTGGAGGAAAAATTGACCTCGCTGAGAATTGCTTCGCGATTCCGGGTGTAATTTTTTCCAAACAAGGTGATCGTCCCTGATGTAGGAGTCAGGATACCTAAAATCATTGCCATCAGGGTTGTCTTACCCGCACCATTGGGACCGAGTAGGCCGAGAATGGCTCCTTCTTCGACTTCAAACGAAACGGAATTGACTGCAACCACGTTTTTAAACCGTTTGACAAGATTTTCTACTTTGATAATCATATCTGAATGCGAACTCCTCTAAAACAGGGGAGCCCCTTAACTGAAATCAGAGAGCAGCTCTTCAAGGGTGTCGATGATTCGTTCCGGATGGTGAGGAAACAGTTCGTCACGGGTATAATTGCCTGTCGTAACAGCATAAATAGAGACACCTGCTCTCCGACAACATTCAATATCAATCGGTCCGTCTCCAATGTATAAGACATCGCCTGGAAGAAGGTTGAACTTCCTGTTTAGATGATCAATCATTCCCGTATGGGGTTTTAGCGGGTATCCATCGCCATCTCCGACAACGGCAGAGAGATACGGGAGGAGTTTAAATTCCGTTAAAATATCTCTTGAAAAATCACCGTACTTGTTAGAAATCACCGCCAGATTCACCCCTTTCCGTGAAAGCGAAGTGACCACATGAAATACGTAAGGGAGAAGATAGGTTTCTTTGAGATACACTTCCTTGTACTTTGATCTGAAGTGGACCACCCCCTGCTCGGACCGCTCTTCTCCGACTAGATCAAAAAAAGACTCCTTCAGCCCGCCCCCGACTCTTTTCTTAACCTGATCGAGGGAAAGTCTGATAGTTTCGTTCAACTGGCTTAACGCAAAATTATACCCGCTTTGAATTGCAGTAAACGAATCGATCAGGGTCCCATCCAGATCAAAATAAACTGCCTTAAATCTGTTCATATATTATTTCGAATTTTCAAAATCACTTGTACTATTTCCGGTTCCGGAAGATGAAGTGGGTCATGAGGTTTACTCCAGACCGTATCCGACCAGGCCGGATCATTTTTGAATCTCGGGACAATATGCCAATGAAGATGAGGAACTTTATTTCCTAACAATTCGTAATTGATTTTGTCCGGTCTAAATGCCCGATGCAACGCCCGTGCAGCGAGCGAAAGATGTTTCGTGTAGAGATTTCTTGGTTCCTCAGCCAAGTCAAACAGTTCTTTGACATGGGATTTGTATTCAAGAAAACAATATCCTTTGAAAAACTGGTCTTTATTCAGATACAAAACCGAGTCTGAAAATGCAATGATCTCAAAAGGTGATTTTCGTTTCAGATGACGACAGATCGAGCAACCGGGGACCTGAATCTCTGGATGGGTCATTTTCATTTCTTGATAAGATAAGGGAAAAATCCAGCTCTATCAAGGCAAAACTTGCCTTGCATCATTTTTTTTATTTATGTTATGATCCAAAGACTTTGATTTTAAAATGATTTCCTGATGGAAGACCATGAGAAAATTCCAGACCTCGCTGAAACAAAATAAGTTTGTCGTGACGGCCGAATTTGGCCCTCCAAAAGGGACCGATATCGCCAGTTTAGTTAAAAATGGTCGCGATATCACCGGCTTGGTTGACGGAGTCAATATTACCGACAATCAGAGCGGCGTGATGAGGGCCTGTCCCCTTGCGATTTCAAAAATATTGATTGATATCGGAATCGACCCCATTCTCCAGGTGACCTGCCGTGATCGCAACCGGCTTGCGATCCAGTCTGACCTTCTCGGAGCTCATATCCTTGGAATTCGAAATCTTCTCGCCTTAACAGGTGATCCTCCTCATATTGGAGATCATAAAGATTCCAAACCCGTATTTGACCTTCAGCTCGATCAGTTGCTCGGAGCGGTTAATTCCTTAAATGCCGGCAAAGATCTGGCAGGGAATAGTTTGACCAGTCCAACAGAACTTTTCGCTGGAGCTGCGACCACGCCCGAAGCGGATAATTTTGAGCTGGAATGCGCAAAGTTTGAAAAGAAGATCGAATCCGGAGCTAAATTTTTTCAAACACAGGCGATTTACAATCTCAAAAGATTTGAAGAGTTTATGAAACATGCTCGAAAATTTCAGGTCAAGGTCATCGCAGGGATCATTCTTCTGAAATCTTCGGGAATGGCATCGTTTATGAACAAATATATTCCTGGAATTAAAGTACCGGAAAAACTCATCGAATCACTTGAAAAAGCAGGCAAAGAAAAATCGCTGGACGTGGGAATAGATATCGCTGTCAATACGATTAAGGAGCTCAAAGGAATGTCAGACGGGGTCCATATTATGGCGATTAATGCGGAACATCTACTCCCTCAAATCATCCAAAAATCCGGGCTAGCATAGTAGCCTGTTGAAAAAGCCCAAATTTTTTGTTCTCGTCTCTCGGCAAGCCTCACGTACTTAATATCTACGCTCCGGTTGCCTCCATCCTGCGGCCCACGACCCTCAACCAGAAAATTTAATAGAGGAAGTCCTCGGCAGGGGGAATTTGGAACTTTTTGAACAGGCTATAAGAGCAGAAAAATGGACCTATTTTCAAGAAACGCTAAGAATGATCCCACCAGACCCTTAGCAGACCGTCTTCGTCCAACCGATTTTAGTGAATTCTTCGGGCAGGAACACCTCCTCGGTCCCGGTAAGTTTTTTTCACCTGAAAATCGAAATCGCCTTCCTTCATCGCTGATTTTCTGGGGCCCTCCGGGATCAGGTAAAACGACTTTAGCCCAACTGATTGCGAAAATGAGCCAGACCCATCTGGTTACTCTTTCCGCAGTCCAATCCGGAGTCAAAGAGCTTAGAGAAACATTTTCGGAAGCACGACTGCGCCTGCAGAGTGCCGGCCAGAAGACCATTCTCTTTCTGGACGAGATTCATCGATTTAACAAAAGCCAACAAGATTCCTTTCTTCCCCATCTTGAAGACGGAACGGTGATCCTCTTCGGAGCAACCACTGAGAATCCGAGTTTTTCACTCAACGCACCCCTCCTCTCCCGATGTCAAGTCCTTACGCTCAGTTCCCTTGACCGGTCTGAAATCAACAAGATTCTTAAGAGAACCATACAAAATCCTGCATCAGGATTTGTATTGCTCAATCTTGTGATTGAAGAGTCGATTGTAGAACAAATTGCAGAATGGGCCGAGGGAGATGCCCGGAGGGCACTCAATCTGCTGGAAGCCTCCATTGCAGTGGCCAAAACTGAAAATGGGAAGAAAATCGTTACCGAAAAAATTGTCATCGAGGCGGCACAAGGAAGAATTCTCGCCTACGATAAAAAGGGAGAGGAACATTACAATACTATTTCGGCTTTTATCAAAAGCATGAGGGCAAGTGATCCGGACGCTTCAGTCTACTGGCTCGCCCGGATGCTGGAAGCAGGTGAAGATCCTCTCTTTATCGCCCGGCGGATGATCATCTTTGCGTCCGAAGATATTGGCAATGCCGATCCGCAAGCCCTCCAGGTCGCAACCGCCGTTCATCAGGCTTTCCAGGCGGTAGGCCTTCCGGAAGGTTGGATCCCGTTAAGCCAGGGGGTCATTTATCTTGCCACCGCTCCAAAAAGCAACGCCTCTTATCGGGCTTATTTAAATGCAAAAGAAGCGATTGCAAAACAAGGAAGCCTTCCCGTTCCTCTCCACCTACGAAAGGCACCCACCTCTCTCATGAAAGAGCTGGGGTATGGCAAGGAATATCACTACCCCCATACCGAACCGATTGAAGCCGGGAAACAGCATTATCTCCCTGATCAACTCTCTCAAGATCGCTTTTATGAGCCTACGAACGAAGGTCATGAAAAAACAATCAGAGAAATACTTGAAATAATTAGGAAAAACCGTCCCAAAACAGATTGACTTCAAATGGGTATTGGCTTTAGGCTAGAGACTTAATGATGACTTTTATATAAAAAGGAGGAAGTTGAATGAATGAACGGAAAGGTATTATCACCATGCAGGGGAACCCCCTGACTTTATTAGGCCCCGCTCTAAAGGTTGGAGACAAAGCGCCTGATTTTTCTGTCATTGCAGGGGACTTGTCCCCAGTCACTTTGGCAAACTCAAAAGGGAACGTCCGGCTGCTCAATGTCGTTCCTTCTCTTGATACCCCGGTCTGCGACGCCCAGACAAGGCGATTTGACCAGGAAGCGGAGAAATTCCCTTCCAATATTGAAGTGCTGACCATTAGTATGGATCTTCCGTTTGCCCAGAAAAGATTCTGCAATGCGAATTCCATAAAATCAAAAACGCTCTCTGATTTCAATACAGCCAGTTTCGGTACAAACTATGGCGTTTTGGTGAAAGAGCTTCGTCTTCTGACCCGCGCAATCTTCGTCGTGGGAGCCGACGACAAAATAAAATACCTGGAGATCGTTCCTGAAATTACCACCCATCCTAACTACGACAAGGCATTAGCGGCAGTGAAAGCCTGAATTGGACAATTAGGAAACTGTTGATGCCTATGGCCCTCTGAACCAAAAATTCAGGGGTCCTTTTACTTTTCAACCGATGTGGAGCGAGGATTCTTTTGAAACATCTCTTTGAAGGAGAAAACTTCCACGTGGCGCACTTCCTGTATTCTTGGGAGGAAGGTGAGATAGACGATGAGTCTTAAAACACCTGATATGAGAAAGAGAAACATCAGATTTGATCTTAAATGGAAATGAATATTTAACAGGGTAAAGGTGTCAGGAAAAATCTTGGTGAAAAGACCCCCGGTCATCGCTCCCAGAAAGATACCGAGCGCATTGAGCGTACTGTAGACGGCTATACAAACGGCTCTTTTCTCCGAAGCAACTGCATCAAATACAAAAATTGAAACGCTCAGACTAAAGCCCGCCCAAACGAATCCCGCTAAAAGCTGGATTCCCATGATATAGTAAAAATTGGGAGAAAATAGCCATAAGATCGGAAGTGCCGGCATGAGAAGCCCGGTGATCTGCAATACTCTTCGGTTCCCAAATCGATCTGAAAAGTTCCCCCAGTATAAATAGGTCAGGTATTGGCTTACCACACCGGTGCCTACGACGATCATGTACTTAAAATAGGTGAACTGAAGATCATGAAGCATATAAACAGCGAAAAATGGGCCGGAAACCTGCACTGAAAATGAAATAAGGGCCGAATAGACGACAAATCTTAAGAAATTCGAATTCTTAAAATACCGATAAAAATCTCCCAGATAAAATTTTTCTCTTTCCTGATTGAGTGGAAGTTCATCCATCTTCCTGAGATAGAGGAAAGAAGCCCCTCTAAATAAAGCCGCGATTGTAAAAATGATGACAAACCCTGATACCGGAGTGGCGCTGTTGCGGGTTTCATCTAAAATGACACCTCCCAGGAAAAGTGCTGTGAATGAACTCAAACTCATAATCTTGGTTCTTTTACCAAAATAATTCCCCCTTTGATCAATCGGTACGAGGTCACCCATCAGACTGTTCCAGGGCGGACTGGCCAGGTTTCCCAGTAGAAAATAGAGAGAGGTTCCGAGGAGGAGAAAAAGAACCGCATGTTGAGGAATCAGAACAGGAAGCCAGAGCAATGGAAGCCAGGCGACCGCCTGGAATCCGACTCCTGCGAGAATGAGCTGTTTACGGTTGCTTAAACCGGCAAGCAGGTACGCGGAAATGATCTGAAAAAACGCGCCAAACAATTGAGGAACCGAAACGATAAGTCCAATCTGTGCGTTGGTCGCCTTTAAAAATAAGGCAAAGGGGATTAAATAGCTCTCTCCGATCCCAACCATCATGGAATAGCAGGCGCCATCCTTTATCCCGTAGGAAAGGTTCTTTTCTAAATCTAGTTTTTTTTGCTGCAATTTCCAACCCGATCAAATAGAGGTGAACCGATAGGACGTCATAGTCTGGAAGATTCCATCAGGTATCCCTTTTAATATATCCGACGAAATTCAAACCGTAAAGGAGCAAAACTGATTGCGGGGAGAGCCGATACGAAAGAATCCAAATATTTTGATTTAGGTCCATTTTTTTCGTTCAAGCAGTATTTCCCGGCATTCCTTGCAGACCTTTTTCTTATCTATCTCCTGCAGGCGCCCTTCATGGGTAAACTCACCGCATTGACCGCAAGGCTTTGCTTTATACTTTCCGACTTTGGGCGGGGGGGCCAGCTTTATCTTTTTAACTCTAAAAAGTTTATCTTCCGGAAGAGTGAGTATTTCCTGAAGTTTTTGGTCCAGCTCTTTTTGAAACTCCGCGCGCTGTTCCGGGGTTGAGCCGGGACCGGTCATCGCTTTTCTACGTGCACTGTGGGAACCATCTGGATCAAATGTCTCCCAATAATGGCAATATATCCGGACGGCATTTTGTGTTTTCGTGTTTTGAAGGAGGTAGACCGGCTTTCCGGTTGCCGTCATCATGAGATTTCTTTTCCCAAGCGTGCATCCTGTATATTCCTGAATCGCATCGACTGCACAGGTTTCATTTTCTACCATCGCCACCACTTCTTTCATATTCTTTAGCTCATTGCCCATTTCTCTGACCGCCGCAACGGATATACGGTATCCCATCGCGATATCGAGACAGAGATGACCGTGAAATGCGACTACTTCTTCAAACGTTTTCATCTTTTCTTTTCCTCACTCAACATTAAATAGATCGATTATTCTTTCATGGATTCAAGCGTTTCCTTGATTTGTTCCTCTACTTCACTTCGAATGATATGATCGGCTGAAAGATCAAGAAGGTCATCTTCAGATACAGACATGAACTTCCGCGCTTTCTTCCGCGTTAAAGAGATCAAAAAATTACCGTTGGATGGCGCCACTGGAATAACCGCCTCGACAGCTGAATCAATCTGCTTCAGGATCTGTAAAAACTGGGTCCTTCCCTCTTCAAAATCATCCATTTTAAACCTCTTTTCCTTCATAAATGCCTTAACTGGCAGACGCGGCCGGCCGGCCAACGGTGGTAACATAGACAATGGCATATTCCAATGATAGCATGAGTAATTCGTTAACTTCGTCATCAAAAAAACCGCCGATTCCGCTTGCTCCGAGTCCGAGATGAATCGCAGCCAGGTTTAGCCGTTGTCCGATATGTCCCGCGTCCAGATGAAGATAACGATAAGCTCTGTTTCCATATTTGTTAACTGCGTTTGGCAGGTGCGAGGCATGAACAATAATCACAGAGGCATCTCTTCCAAGCTCCTGACCCAAACAAAACTCCCAGCTGTTCTGCTTGAAATTTCCCTTTCTAACCAGACGTAATTCCTGTTGAACCGGCGCATAATAATAGACGCCCGATTCGATTTCGAGAACGCCATGGACGATCACGTAGGTTTCCAGCAGAGATGGATCAAAAACTTGCGGCAGCCCCCGGTTTTCGGACTCGCTTTCATCTTTTAGTATTGCCGGTTCATATGCAAATTTCAAAAGGTCAGCCAGTTCGTCTTTAAACAGCGGTTGTCCAGAATAAGACCGGGTCGATCGACGCTCAAGAATGGTCTGTTCGATCCCTTTTTCTTCCGTATTCAGGCTATTGCCTTCAAGAACAGTCGAAGGAGAGGCTTGAAATTTGTCTTCAATGGTGGAAGAATCAGGTACCTCTCCTTCTAAAACAAAATCCTCCTGCCCCAGGTAAGATGTCAGGTGTAATCCCAATAAAAGTGGGAGTTGCAGACTGGTCTCGGATGATTTAATCGTTGAAGGATAGACAGAACTTCTCCTGATTTCGCGCGCCTTCAGCGACTTGAGAAGGGGTAACGCGTTCATCATCAAAACACCTTCCTTATCCTCCTCAAGAAAGAGGAGCCGATTCAACGCTTGATCAAAGAAACCGCTAATGGGGTAAACTCCTAGGCCTTCCTTTTTTGCGTAGGCATTCAGATTCCCAAGAACATGACCTGTGTCGAGAAGGATTCTCCGATACGCCCTGTCCTCATATCTCCAGGCACTTCTCCAGAAGACCGCCGTCATAATAACAACCAGCCTGGATTGATGAATTGCTTCATGACCAAAACAGTACTGACTGAATGCGTTCCAAAAATTACCTTCCCAGAGAGGAATCAGAGAATGGTCTTTAACCTGAAAATTATAAATGCCGTTGTCAAGATGGGGAATGTCTCTTACCGCAAGATAGATCTCAGTAGGATAAAGGCCCCCCGCCGTCGGAGCAGCTCTTAAATAGAGTTTGGAACCGTTGGGATACTGCAGAATTCCTGTCACGCCATTGGTAAAATACAGGAGGCGCGAAATATTTCCCAATCCAAGCTCGTCTTCCTGCTCAAAGGGGGGATACCCGAGAGCCTTGCCCGTAAACGGATTCTTTTGAAATGGAAGATAAGGGATTAAATCAATCTTTTTATCCGAGTGATAATCTTTAAAGGGAGAAGGTTGAGAACTCCAGTCGAGCTGCCTCGGATTATTGGCAATCTCGTCTCTGAAATATTTTGTTTTTTGATGGTAAATTTCTGCAAAAGAATTGACTTCTTTGGGTATCATGGTCAATCACGTCCTTAAAAGAAGGAACTTTTTATTTCAATTTATGCCGTAATTCTTGAGAAAAAATCGCCAGAGCTTTTCTTTTCCCTCGGTAATACCAATCCGGGGAGAGATTCCAATGTCAAGATGAACCTTTTCGAGATCGCCCTTATAGAAATAGAAATCGGGCGTATGACATAAATCGATGTCATTCTGTTCTCTCCCGATTCCCAGACCTCTGCAAAAATTCCCGGGCCCGATCAGAATCTTTTCTGCGCTCTCTTTTTTACCCCTCCGATCCTGAATCTCTTTTAACAACGTAAGAGGGATCCCTCCCCGGATAAGAACTGCGGAAGGAATCTCCATTTTTTCCGTCACCACGTTGAAACAAAAATGCATGCCATATATAAAGTAGACATAACTTCTACCCCCTTCTTTAAACATCGGTTCATTTCTGAGGGTTTTGCCCTTAAAAGAATGGCAGGCAGGATCGTTGACTCCGTAAGATTCTGTTTCAACGATTATAACACGATTTCCTTTAAAATAGAGGGATTTTCCAAGAAGATCTTGCGCTACGACCTCAGGAGGCCGGAGGAAAAACGGCCTTTTCAGTCTCATGAAATGATCATATCGTTTTTCCCTTTAAGCTGTCTAGTGGTTTTTTGTTTACTCCGATTTCCAACCCCATTAGAATAATAATGACAAATCCCTGGAAATGCCAATGACTGAACATCCGTTTACAAATGCGCTAATTAATGAAACAAGCCCTTACCTGCTTCAACATTCCCACAACCCGGTTGATTGGAACGGGTGGAATGAGGAGACTCTTGCTAGATCGAGAAATGAAAATAAACCGATATTGCTCAGTATCGGTTACTCTGCCTGCCATTGGTGCCACGTCATGGAAAAGGAATCCTTTGAGGACCTTAATATTGCTGAAATGATGAATCACTATTTTGTCTGTATTAAAGTGGATCGGGAGGAACGCCCGGACCTGGACCAGATTTATCAAAATGCCGTCCAGTTTTTTCTTAAAAGAGGGGGAGGATGGCCTCTCACCATGTTTTTAACTCCGGACCAGGTACCGTTTTACGGAGGAACCTATTTCCCCCCTGAAGATCGTTACCAGATTCCCGGATTTCCGCGGGTTCTCGAGGCCGTGGCCAAGGCATTCCGCGAAAATCAGGGCGAAGTCTCCAGGAACGCGAGTCAGGTTCTCTCGGCCCTGGCCAAAATGTCCAGCGTGAATCAGGATTCGGCTGAAATTTCTCCGACGATTATTGCCGAAACGGTAGATCGTTTGTCACCATTTTATAATCCGACCTACGGGGGATTCGGAAGAGCACCCAAATTTCCGAACTCGCCCATTCAGGAGCTCCATCTTCGCCAATACCGAAATCAGGGAGACGAAGATTGTCTCAATCGCGTTTTATTCACTCTTTCTAAAATGGGTGCCGGAGGACTGTATGATCAACTGGGAGGTGGATTCCACCGATATTCGGTTGACGAAAAATGGCTCGTTCCCCATTTTGAAAAAATGCTCTACGATAACGCTCAGCTTGTCCCTTTGTATCTTCATGGTTTTCAGATCTCGAAAAATCCTTCTTTCAAAAGGATTGCCGTAGAGACGCTCGACTATGTCCTGCGTGAAATGACTTCAACCGAGGGAGGTTTCTTTTCAACACAAGATGCCGACAGCGAAGGAATAGAAGGTCATTTTTTTATCTGGTCTTTCGATGAAGTTAAAACGCTCCTTTCACCGGAAGAGAGTAAAGTTTTCTGCCGGTACTATGATATTACGCTTCAAGGAAACTTTGAAAAGAAAAATATACTCAACATCCCTCAGGAAATGGCCTTGGTTGCTCATGAAGCGTCACGTCCCGTTGAAGACGTTGAAATAATTATTCAAGACTGTAAGCTCAGACTCTTCAAGAAACGTGAAGAACGAATTAAGCCGTTTCGTGATGAGAAAATTCTGACCGGCTGGAACGGATTGATGATTTCTGCATTCATTAAAGGATACCGGGTAACCGAAGATCGCAGGTATCTCAGTGCGTCCGAAAAAGCCCTCGAATTTATTTTTACCCGCCTCCACCAGAATGAGTCGCTCTTCTCCTGTTATAAGGATAGCCGCGCAAAATTCGACGGATATCTTGATGACTATGCTTTCGTCACGGCGGCTCTCCTTGACCTTTATGAAATCTCCTTTGACCCGGCCCTTCTTAAAAGAACTGAACGCCTCGTGGACAAATTGCTGGCTGAATTCTGGGACCAAGAAAATGGAGGATTCTTCTTTACCGGCATTCGTCATGAACGTCTGATTGACAGGACAAAAAGCGGCCATGACCATTCCATCCCTTCGGGGAACAGCGTTTCCGCCAGAAATCTGATCCGGCTTTTTTATTTGACTGGAAACCGCAATTATCTCGACTGCGCTGATCGTTTATTCAAGATTTACGGCGGCCAGATGAAAGAAAATCCATTTGGATTTGGTTCCCTCCTCTCCGCATTGGATGACTTGAATCACAGTAGCCAGATTGTTCTGGTCGGAGAAACCAGAGAAGAATTGAAACCCTGGATTTTCCGGTTAAATCAGATTTATCTTCCGAACACCCTGGTCTGTCCGGTCATCGAAAAAGAGGAATCGCACCTGCCGATTGATATTGCCCGGGGGAAGAAAACTGTCGGCGGTAGAGTAACCGCCTATTTTTGCCGAAACTTCACTTGTTCGACTCCGATCTCCAATTGGGAAGAATTTGAAACGATGCTTTTTAACAAAAGAGCCCAAAAGGATAAACAGTAGAAAATGGCGAAAGACCCCGGAGTTCTTTTTGAGGAACAGGTCGAATCTGAAATTCGTCTCGATTCTCCCTGGAATGTCATCCTCTATAACGATGACGTCCATTCCTTTGAGGAAGTCATTCTTCAAGTTCAAAAGGCAACCGGAGTGACCATAGAACGTGCTATCGAGATTACGCTGGAAGCCCATCAAAAAGGGAGAGCGATCTGTTTTTCGGGACCCATCGAGAAATGTACCCGCGTTGCCAATACACTCAAAGAGATCCGGCTTCATGTGGAAATAGATCAGCCTGCAACTCTGTAAATACTCAACGTTTTTTTCCATAATCTAAACAGGACCTGAATTGACAAAGGGGTAGTTGTATGGTAGCTTTTTTACATATTGGAGATATCATTACATGCCCGCTCAAGTTCTGGTCGTTGACCAAAACCCTCTTGTTCAAACTACGATAGAAAATTGTTTAAATTCCCAGAATTGTGAAGTTACTTCCGTCAGAGACGCACTTTCCGGGCTCGATCTGGCTTATAAAATTAAACCGGATTTGATGATTGCCGACCTTCGAATGGAAGGATTGATGGTTTACAGTTTCTGTGCCAGGGTTAAACAAAAACCATTCCTCTCCCATATCCCAATTTTTCTCCTCGTTCAACAAAGCGATGTCTTCGATGAAGCGAGGCTTCGTCAGTCCGGAGTTGTCGGGTTTATACAAAAACCGGTCGATCCGCAAAGACTGAAAGAAACCTTGGGTTCCTATCTCGCCCAGGGTACCCTGGCATCCGTTCCCGAATCCCCGTCCATTCCCGGTGCCCAGTCAAGGGTTTCCGAAACAACACGAACTGAAATGAATGGCCGGGCACCTTATTCCGAGAATCTGGCTGAAGAGGTTCAACCTGTCGGTACGGATAATACCCTTTACGATCGAACCATGGCAGATTCCAAAGTGACACATTCCCTGATACAACCCGATGAGACCATAAAGATCGATGACCTGATGGATTGGGCTCAACCTGAAGTTTCACCCTTTTCGGAAGTCATGTCGGCGGTTCCTCTTGAAGATTCTTCGGAGGCGACTCAGTTCGCGGACGCTACCCAGGTTTTGGATGAAAACCTGAAGGAATCTCTTTATTCTCCGGAAGATTTTTCAGAGGTAACTCAATTTGCGGATGTAACGGCATTAACTGGAAATTCGAATGAAAAGAGTCAGCTCTCCCGATCACTACGTCCGGAAGAAGAAAGAGCGGAAGTTAGAAATCCGGATCCGAATCAGGTGAGAAAGAGTGTCACAGAGACAAGAGAGCCCACCCAGAGCTCTTCCGTCAATGGAAAATCAGCTCCTCCCGATATGTCACTTTCAAAAAAGCCGGAATCCGTTATGCAAGGTGACAAAATAGACATATCAAATGCGGCAGAAAAAATAATTGAAAAGATTGCCTGGGAAGTCGTCCCTTTCCTCGCCGAGCAGGCGATCAAAAAAGAAATGATTGCTACGATGATTGAAAAGGTGATTTGGGAGGTTCTTCCCCCAATCGCAGAACAATCGGTCAAAGCGGCAATCAAAAAAATGAACGAAGAAGCTGATCTGTCTCCTTCCTAAGTTGCTTTTTTCTTCCTGAACCTCTAGACTAAATTCATGCTATCCCATGCCATCCAGCCATTACGATATTCCGAAAAAATCGCCGGCATAAGAAGTCGTCTCAAAGATAAGAAAATCGATGGTCTCATCATTCGGGGGACGGATCGCTTTCTGAGCGAATATGTCCCTGAAAATGAAAGCCATCGCGTTTGGTTATCGGGGTTCACAGGAAGCACAGGTGACATCCTGCTGACTCTCGAAAAGGCATTTTTGTTTGTGGATGGGCGTTACTATCTTCAGGCGGACCAGCAAGTGGATCCCAAGTTATACGAAGTCATAAAAGTTCCTTTGGGAGTGTCCCTTGAAAAAGCGATCATGCAAAAACTCATCGCATTATATTCTGCCGGAAAACATCGGGTCGGATATTCACCTGATCAATTCAGCGTGGATTCTTTGAAACGATTTCACATGGGAACCGAAAAGATCTCATTAGAGTGGATCCCTCTTCTCCCCTCCCCCTTGGAGGAGATTCGCACACCCGAGAAAGAAAGAGCTGGAAAGATCTGGAAAATCGACTTCTCCCTGTCCGGATGTCATACGGAACAAAAGCTGGCTCGACTCAGAGAGTTCATGTCGGAAAATAAAATCCATCTCTGGATCGTCCAGGCGCTCGATGAGATTGCCTATCTTTCCAATCTCAGAGGCGATGAGATACCTTTTCAGGCGACTTTCAAGAGTATCGCGCTGGTTACTCCCGATCGGTGCTACGTTGCACTGCCCAAGGCTAAACGGGCGGAATCTCTTGAATTAAAGGAAATTACTTTCATAGAAATGAATCGATGGGAGGATATTTTAATGGCTTCCTCGAAGAATGGATTGGTCGGGTTCGACTCTGCAACCACGACGGAAGCGATAAGACTTCAACTGGCATCCAGATCGATCCCTTATACCACATTTTCCTCGCCGATCGTTCCGATGAAGGCCAATAAAACGGCCGAAGAATTTCATCACATGCTCCGTTCCTTTCAGCGAGCGGACCAGGTCGTTCATCACGCCAAAAATTGGCTCTGTAAGAAAGTGTCGACGGGAGAACCTGTCACCGAAGCACTTTTTTCAGCCAGGGTCGAAAAACTCTTTAAACGGTCGGGAGCCTTCTCGCTTTCGTTTCATATTATTAGCGCTGCCGGATCAAATGCTGCGGTCATCCATTACTCGAATCCCGATCCCAACAGGGTCATTCAAAACGGAGAAATGGTGCTGCTCGATACGGGGGCTTATTACGAAGGGGGATATGCGACTGACTTGACCCGCACTTTCCTTGTGGGACCTGCAAAACAAAAGGCGACCTTTGAACAAAAAAGAATCTTTACCCTTGTTCTAAAAGGGGCGATAGCAGGGATGCGGGCGGTATTTCCTAAAGGTACTTCTGGCGTTGCGCTAGACGCTCTGGTCAGGAAACCCCTGTGGGAGGCTGGATATCATTACAATCATGGCACAGGACATGGCGTTGGAATTAATGTCCATGAATCGCCCCCGCGAGTCAGCACCCAGGGAGACATTCTCGAAAAAGGCCAGATCTTTTCAATCGAACCGGGCATTTATATTCCAGAATTTGGCGGAGTTCGGATTGAGAATCTTTGCACCGTTATTGATCATCCGAAATTTCACGACTGGCTGATGGTCACCCCTCTTACGTTTTCTCCTTTTGACGAAAGGCTTATCGATGCCCCGTTGCTCACTGGCGACGAAAAAAAATGGCTCAAATGGTACAAAAGTCAATTTAGGCTCGAACTCGCCTCTCCTCCCATCTCCTTCATCGAAACCTAAGAAATATTTGGGACATCGGCATTTCCTATCCTAGTAAAATCAATATATCGATAAACAGGCCTTTGGGGAATTATTCTTCCAGTAAATCAAGCTTTCGAGCGACCCATTTCGTACTACTGGCCTGAATCAGGATTGTGGAGAGAACCGCCATAAAAGTGATGCTGGCAATCACATCTGCATAGGCCACACCGGTACCGATTAATATTCCTGAAAGAGCTGCCGGAATAACTCCGGTTTCCCGGGTCCAGAACATGAAGATAATTTCCCTCCATTGCCATTGCGCTTTGCGGTCCGGCAATGTACAACATAAAACCGCCAGCGGCCTGGCAATCAGCATGAATATGGTTACCACGGCAATACCAGACCACAAATACTTCTGAAGAAGGGAAAGGTTGACGTGGGTTCCCAGGAAAATGAATATAAACATCCGACTGATCGTGGCGACCAGGCCAATAAAATGGTGGGTGAGGTGTGCGTGTTCTTGATCCATTTTAAACCGGTGCGGTTCAGGATTTCCCAAAATAGAGCCAATGACATAAGCGTCCAGATTTCCGATAATCATTCCGACGACAAAAACTGCCATGAAGCCGCTTGTTCCGAACTTGTCAGCAATCAGATAAGCGCTAACGACAGCGATAACTGTGACCAAAGGCGCATATTCCATCAAAAATCGGTATCGCGTATGAGCAATCACAAAAGCTGCCGCAAATCCAAAAAACATGCCTGCCAGGATTCCTCCGCCTGCCATCTGGAAAAAATTTATGAGACTTTTTCCAAGAGAAGCCTGTCCAGTTGTCGCCAAACCGAGAATTGTAAAAGTTAGAATTGCCCCAGTGGCATCATTAAATGCGGATTCGCTTATTACAGTCTGAGCCACACGTTCCTTGATTTTGATCTGCTTAAATACAGGAACAAGCGTTGCGGGATCGGTTGAAGCAATCACTGCAGCCAGCAAAAAAGCAGGTACAAGTGGCATTCCAATAATCCAGTAAGCGGCTATCCCGGCTACCGCCGCTGTAATCAGAACACCCGGGATTGCCAATAGTGTGATGGTAAGCCAGACCTTTTTTATGACCTTGAGGGAGAGACTTGATCCTCCCTCAAAAAGGATATACGAGGCTCCAAATATTAAGATAATCTGGTTTATGGATCCTTCAACTGGCACATCCACCCAATTTAAACCGGGGGGTCCGACGAAAACGCCGGCCAGGAGCAAGACGACTACATCCGGCACTTTAATCCAGCCAGCGAGTTTAGAAGAGAGTATTCCTATCGCCAAAATGATTGCGGAAATGCCTAACACATGCAGGGCGGCTAACGTTCCAGGACTTTCCATCTGATTTCTTCCTTTTCGTAAGGTAAAAATGAAACATGTATCTGATCACACTGTGAAACCTGAAACAATCTATCATAAACAACAGATTTGAAACAATCCAGATTTCTCCCATCGCATGGAGATCAGGAAATCCCTGTTGCCAATTTATGTTTCCTAGAAACTAAATCACACTCCAGCATTCAATTTTATGAATAGACTTTTGGATTTCTTGCAGAAGCAGTTCGATTAAACAGGATTTAAACGACTTTTCTCGATTTCAGGAGAGACATGAAATGGTCCAGGAGGACGGGATCCAGACCCGTACCCCGGCTTTCATTCATAATTTCGAGAATTTTTTCCGGAGGTAGGGCGTCACGGTAGGAGCGGTTGCTTCGCAGTGCGTCAAATTGATCTGAGATCGCCGCGATTCGGCTAGAAATATGTGGGGTCCTTTTCTGAGTAATCAGGGGATAACCCGTGCCATCATACTTCAGATGATGTTCGTAAGCGATGATGGTAGCAAGCCTAGGAATTTCTGGATACTTCAACAATATAAATGCGCCACGGACCGGATGTTTCTTGATCTCATCGAATTCTTCTGGAGTTAATTGACCTTGTTTATTTAAGATGTGAAGCGGCACCTGAGTTTTTCCTACATCGTGAAGAAGCGCTCCAATTCCAAAGGCATGGACGACGTCCTTTGGAAAATTCATTGATTCGGCCTGTGCCATCGTCAAAATGGCAAGATTAATCGCGTGGACGTATGTGTATTCATCAAACGCTTTCAGATCTGCCAACGGTATAAAAGATTTTTGATTTTGAAACAGTCCCTTTTCCAAAACAGTCATGATTTTAACGACAAGATTGCCCAGTGCCTTTTGGGCTGTATTCCAATCCATATAAATATCCTGGACCATCCTTGCTTCATCACGGAATCGCTCTTTTTTTAAAACGCCTTTCACCTTCTCAGCCGATGCGCTCCAATTCTGAATGAGGGAGGATGATTCCGTCTGATCTTTTCCTATCGCCCCTTTCCCAGAGGTTAATTCTTTGGTCTCGATATTCGGGGACGCGAAATCCGACTTTGAAGCCCCCTCATCCTTTAAAAGGAGGAAACTGTTCAAAAATATTTCAAACTCTTCCCAGGAAACTCCCCTTCGCAGAATTAAAGCGTCGATTTTTCGATCACGAAAAATCTTCAGTATGTCCGGCATATTGCCGGCATTGCTCAACATACGATCATTAATAAATATTTGATCTTCAATAAAGACAAATACCCGCTCGGAATCCTTTTCAAATAGAGGAAAGAGCTTGGTTTTTAGTGCTGAAGCGTCAGCAATGATCTGGGGATGTTTCTGGGGATATAGATCCCGGTCTGAAATGAGTCTGGATAGAGCTCTGAGAAACAATTCCTCTGGGGAAATTGGATTCATTTCTTCAAGGTGGGACAGATTGCCGGCGTTTGCCGGAGTCTTCCGGTCGCCCGGATGTTGAGATTCCATATCAGGCACGGTCTTGCCCTTTCCTTGAAAGCTCGTGGATTGTTTCATTGACACTCTTAAGCAATATCCGAATATGGCTTCCTTTCCAGAACCGCAATCTCAGGCCCCGACGGAGTTTTTCAAGAACCGGGACGAGTTCGGGAGCATTTGATTTCCTGACCATTTGCAAAATAATCAGGGCGTCCTTTTTTTGGTGTAAATTTTGCAATACTCCTTTTAGAATTTCCATCGCCTGGGAGTCCTTGCTTGAAAGAATCATGCTAATCGCCTGGCGCACTGTCCCCGAATCTTGATCGTGCAAGGCCATTGAAATGCTTTTATAAAAAAAATCGCTTCCTTTCCCGATCGCTTCGAGGGTCTGAAGAGCCGCCAATTTCACCTTGGAAGATTTAGCTTCAATAAAATACCGCTGAATTTCAGGCAAAACCTCTTTTGCTTTAAGATCTTTCAGCAGGACGAGCATGTTTCTCACGACAAACCACTTGGGACTCTTTAATCTCTGAACAGCCTGGGGAATCACAGGCTTTCCACACTGGATAATCTGTTGCAATAAATACTTGCGTACGGACATATTTTCTTCTGTTTCGAGTTGATCTAAAAGGATCCGGATAAGATCTGTTCCGGCAATTTCTTTGATATATCCAAAAAGCCTCACGAGCCTTTCATTGCTATTCGCACGAAGATTTTGAAGCAATGAGGCAAGAAATTCCGAACTGACAAAATTTTTGATCTTTTGCTCGAAAAATGCGTTTTCCGACGAATTGGCCGATTTGAGTTTGTCGAAAATAAGGAGAAGACAATCCTGCATCACATCATAAGTTTTATCGCCAAGACCATCTTTCAGGAGCTGATCCATAAGATCAATCAGGCCTCCATACTCCGATTGTATTCCTACAGGACCTTCGAGAAGCTCGAGAACAATCAGGGCAAGATGGTAATTTACCGCAACCGCTTCAACAGCGGCGACTTCCGTTCCGGGAAGGACTCGGGTATCTTCTATCGCTTGAACCAGCTCCTGATCAAGCTGAGATCGATACGTCGCGGGATAATAGACCCGATCGGCCTTATTGGTCAGAAGTTCGCGAAAGATATTTTTTTCAATGCCCAATTTGGAATCAAGAATGTCTTCAAGACGGGGATTGTTTGCCGAAAGTTCAGTAAATTTGTTAAGGAGGCTTACCATAGGAGCTGAAATATTCTGATTTGAAAGGTGAATTTGATTAAATACTTCCAATAACATCGGCTCCGAAAGAAAAGGTAATACTTCTTCCAGCGGGCCTTTCTCTTTTTCTGTCTCTTCCAGTGAAATGCGGAATATCTGTTGTCTGACTTCCGGTTCCAGCCGGTTCAAAAGAGTAGAGAGTTCACGATTAAATTGAATCCGTTCGTCCGAAGTGAGATTTTGTTTGTCTTCCTGATTGTTGAGATATTTTACAATAGTCCGTTCGTAGCTTTTTGCGTCTTTATCGCCCGATTTGCAGAGATGATTGATCAACTCTGCCAGGTCACCCGGATTAGCGTTTTCCTCAGCTTCGAAAGGTTGGCTCTGCTGTTCTTTTCCAATTGAATCATTCATGAGATTCGTCACGAGGTCTCTCCATATTCCTTTTCCATCTCGCCTGTCACTTTGCTGAACTGATGGATCGGTTTCCTGAGAATTCTTCAGGACCTCTTTGAACCGGATTAAAGAAACCTTGATCAGTTGAGTATCCTGATGAAGTCTGGAAACCGAATCTTCCCTCCTGCCAGGGGAAGTCTTGCCACTTTCAATAATAAACTTTAGAAAATGGAAGATATCATTCTTTGTCAGTCCTTTGATAAAAGTGATGGATGCAAGTTCGAACTGATTCATTCTATTTGCCAATTGACGGATAACAGGGTTCGAAGTGGAAATCGGACTCCCTTTGTATATAAACTCATTCCGGGTTACTCCCAATGTCATTTCATCTAAAAATTCAAACAGAATATTAAAATGTCTTTCAAGGTTTTCCAAAAGAGCGGGAACAGAGGTGTGCGTCAGGGAATAAAGTAGAAGCTTTCGGATGGTCAACTGAAGTTCGATTAAGACATTGACAAGGTAACGAAGGTCAAGCGCAGAATCCGTTTTTAATTTTTCATCCAATGAAACTTCCTGCTTATCATTCAAGTTTAAATAGTCGTCTTACCTTAAAGGATAGCAAAAAGAAACATTCCGTCAATATCCGATTTTACGCTTTTTTTAATGCAGAGATCCTGAAATGGAAATAACGGAATCCCCCGTTAAATCGCTGTTTGATAAATGGTCGGTGGAACCATTTTCCACCCGTTGAAAACTTTTTAAGAGTGAGCACGGGGATAGCACCGAATTGAAAATCGTTTTAATGGATAATTTCCTCTCCCCAAGGATTGTCCACCACGATCCGCCATGTCCCGTCAGATTTCCTGCGAAGGATGTCGGATGACTTTCCGCCCATTTCCACCGTCTTCCCATCGGAATCCGTTCCCGACAGTTTCCACTCCGAGCAAGAAAGTGCAATTTCTCCAGCTTCAATCATTTCATGGTTTATATTTTTCAATGTCGGCTTTAGAGCTATAAAGGATTCAAGCGCATTCCGTATTGCTTCCTTACCTACTGCCAGTTTTCCAATTTCAACGACCATGACTGCATCCGGATCGTACAGCGCGAGAGCTGTTTCTACGTTCCAGTCATTAATGGCCTCAAATAGTTGCTTAACCGTCTCCCCCGCCTTTCCTTTATACATAGCTTCTCCCATTCGTTCTAATGATGATCCATCTCATCGTTCAAGAAAGCATAGGTAAGTTATCATCTAAAATCAATGGTCCAAATCAAAAAGCCCCGTTTCCGATTCCTTTCTTTACAGAGACAACGCCATTCTGTTACTATTTTTTTCTTATGTCGAAAGAAATTTCAAAAACCTACGATTTCAAGCTAAATGAACCGAGACAATTTCAAAAATGGCTTGATGAACGACTATTCCATGCCGATGCGGACTCCCCCACTCCTCCTTTCTCAATGGTCATACCTCCTCCAAACATTACCGGAGTTCTTCATATGGGACATGCCCTCAATAACACCCTGCAAGATATCCTCGCCCGTTGGAACCGAATGAAGGGGAAAAATGTCCTCTGGGTGCCAGGAACCGATCATGCCGGTATCGCCACTCAAAATGTTGTTGAAAAGCAGCTCAAAAACGAAAAAAAACGAAAAGAAGACATCGGACGAGAAGCGTTTATCCGGAAAGTCTGGGAATGGAAGGAACATTCCGGCGGAACGATTATCCGGCAGTTGAAAAGGCTCGGATGTTCCTGTGACTGGGAACGAGAGCGATTCACCATGGATGAGGGCCTGTCACGGGCAGTGGAAGAGGTCTTTGTCCGGCTTTATCAGGAGGAGCTGATCTACCGAAGTGAGCGCCTGATCAACTGGTGTGTCCGTTGCCAGACCGCTCTTTCGGATGTTGAAGTCGTGCACCAGGAGAGTGAAGGGACACTTTATTACATTCAGTACCCCCTGGCTGACGATCCCAAAAAACACGTGACTATCGCCACCACGCGGCCTGAAACGCTCTTAGGGGACACGGCGGTGGCCGTCCATCCGGAAGATCCTCGCTTTCAATCTTATATTGGAAAGGCCCTTGTTCTTCCGTTCACCGGAATCAAGATTCCGGTCATTGGCGATCCTTCTGTTGAGAGAGAGTTCGGTTCCGGAGCAGTTAAAGTAACCCCGGGCCATGATTTTAACGACTATGAAATGGGCATAAGACATCATCTACCGATTGAAAATATTTTTACTTCCGATGGTAAACTGATGTCGTCTGAGAGAACCGGTCCCTTTGCGGGATTAACCATCCCGGCTGCAAGAAAAAAGATCACTGCCCAATTAACAGAATCCGGAGCTCTCGTCGAAGTGAAGAAACATCTTCATTCTGTTGGAAAATGTTACCGATGCCAGACTACTGTGGAACCATATCTTTCCAATCAATGGTTCGTTAAAATAAATCCCCTTGCTGCTCCCGCAATCGAAGCGGTTCGTTCCGGAAATATAGAATTTATACCCAGGAGTTGGGAAAATACCTACTTTTCATGGATGGAAAATATTAAGGATTGGTGCATTTCGCGGCAACTCTGGTGGGGACACCGGATTCCGGTCTGGTACTGTCTGACCTGCCATCCCGAATTAAAAAATGGCTCTCCGTTTCACTACCGGTCTCTGAGAGCCGTGGTCAGCGTCAAGATTCCGTTAACTTGTGAAAAGTGTAAACAGAAAGACTTTATTCAAGAACCGGATGTACTGGATACCTGGTTTTCATCGGCACTTTGGCCTTTTTCTACCTTGGGCTGGCCTGAACAGACAAAGGAACTCGAAGTTTATTACCCGACTTCCGTCCTGGTAACCGCTTTTGATATCATTTTCTTTTGGGTCGCTCGCATGATTATGATGGGAATCAAATTCATGGATCGTGTTCCTTTTAAACAGGTCTATATTCATGCGCTCGTTCGTGACGCGGAAGGACAAAAGATGAGTAAGTCGAAGGGTAATGTCGTCGATCCCCTTGATATCATTGATCGGTATGGAACGGATGCTTTCCGCTTTACGCTTGCGGCCATGGCGGCCCCCGGAAGGGACATTCTTCTGGATGAAGAACGAATCGCAGGTTACCGGAATTTCTGCAACAAGATCTGGAACGCTGCCCGATTTATACAGATGAATTTGAAAGCAGGAACAATCATCCCTATTCATCCGCCTAATCCGGATACTTTGCCGGATGAGTGGATCCTGTTAAAGCTCAATCAAACGATTCATCAGGTGAATTTATCGCTCGAACAGTTCCGTTTTGACGAAGCCGCGCATCTACTCTATCATTTTATCTGGCATGACTTCTGTGATTGGTATCTTGAATTCGTGAAACCACTCCTCTGGGAAGAGGGTGCGGGATCGACTCGTCACACCATGATCTTTACCTTCAAGGAAATTCTTATTTTAATCCATCCTTTCATGCCGTTCATTTCCGAAGCTCTCTGGGAAGATTTCTCGGCTGAAAAGAAGAGTCTCTTAACTTATCCTTACCCGCAATATCCGTCATCTCATAAAATCAACGTATTTGATGAGACCAAGGCATCTGATAAAATCCGTGTTCGGGAGAATACTTTGATTTTTATGGATATTCTCAAGGAGATCATAAAAGGAATTAGAAGCATCCGGGGAGAAAACAATATTCCATCTTCAAAAGAATTAAAAGCCTTGCTTGTCCTCAACGAGGAGTCGATTGCTCATTTAGAGAAGGGCCTTCAAAGCCAAACGACTTATATCGTCAAGCTTTGCAAGCTATCCGAATTTAGCATCACCTCGTCCGAAACATCCAAACCATCTTATTGTGCCACCTATGCCGCCGACTCCTTTAGACTTTACGTTGATTTGACAAACATTTCGGATCCTAAAGATGAGATTAAACGCCTGAAAAAACAGATCGAAAAAATCAACACAGATCTTTCTCTCATTTTAAAAAAATTTGAAAACCCAAATTTTGTCAAAAATGCCCCTGAAACCGTCGTCAAAGCGGAAGAATCAAGGAAAAAAGAACTGGAATCAAAAGTCGAACTTCTTTCCAAAGAAGTCGAAAAACTTAAGACCTTCTCGTGATTTGAACCATGATCCTTCATTCCTTACAAATTCAGGAAATCCTCAAGGCGGCTTTACAAGAGGATCTCGGGTGGGGAGATATTACAACCCAGGCTCTTTTTCCTTTCAAGGTTAAGGCAAAGGGAATCATCTTTCCAAAAGAAGAGATGGTCCTGGCAGGAGGGAGCGTTGTCAAAGAACTTTTTTCCATTCTGGATCCGGAGGTCGCGGTAAATCTTCACAAAAAAGATGGGATGAAAATAAAAAAAGGAGAGAAGATGATTACCCTCCTCGGGGACGGACGTTCCCTGTTAAAAGGAGAACGCGTCGCACTCAATTTTCTGCAGAGGCTCTCCGGCATCGCCACGCTCACAACCCAATATGTCAATCTCGTCAAGGGAACTCCTGCTCGCATCCTGGATACCCGGAAAACAACTCCGGGGCTTCGGATCCTGGAGCGCTACGCAGTTGCCCAGGGAGGAGGGAAAAACCACCGTTTTCATCTTGGCGATGCTATCCTGATCAAAGACAATCATATCGCCCTGGCTCGAGGGTTGAAGTCCGTATTAAAGTCAATCCGGTCCGCCTCCCATTCCTATGCTCCTCTCGAAATTGAAGTTAAGAACTTGAAGGAGGTCAAACTTGCCCTGGCGGCAGGCGTTGACATCATTCTCCTCGATAACATGAAACCTCCGGAGATCAGAAAAGCGGTCAAGCTCATTAACGGAAGTGCCTTCATCGAAGCCTCCGGAGGAATTAATCTGTTCAATGTCCGGGAGATTGCTGAAACGGGTGTTGATTTTATTTCGATCGGCGCGCTTACCCATTCGGCGAGAGCAATCGATATCAGTATGGATATCAAACGTGTCTAGTCTGCCCTCATGCCAACATGCATTCTTCTCTCCGACGGCGCCGAAATTCATTCTCATCTTTAGCCAACTCCATGGATGTGGAATAGACGAATTTCGCCGAGTCTTCTTTCAGAAAACATGTTGGCATTCGCAGTGAAGAAAAAGGAGTGATTCCAATGACTCAGCCCGATACAGACAAAGGCCTACAGATAGATCTGATCCTCCAGTCTCTCCACACGCAATATATCGGAAAGGAACTGATTTATTTTGAATCAACCGATTCGACCAACGTGCAGGCTTCTATCCTAGGAACAAAAGGAGCTGAGAACGGGACAACAGTCGTTACGGAAAAACAGACCCAGGGAAAAGGAAGAATGGGAAGAACCTGGATCTCCCCCGTCAATTCCAATCTCTATTTTTCGATTTTACTGCGACCGCCCACTTCGCCACAGGCTGCAAGCTGGATTCCGTTGGTAGCGGGAGTCGCTCTCGCAAAAGGAATTTCCGGTTACACCGGACTATCGGCAAAAATAAAGTGGCCGAACGATCTTCTCATAGGTAAAAAAAAGTTCGGAGGGATTCTAATCGAAACTCATATCGTAAGTAACCGGATTCATTATCTTGTTCTGGGAGTCGGACTTAATGTCAATATGACCCGGTTCCCGGAAGAAATCGCTCCATTCGCCACTTCGTTAAAGAAGGAACTCGGGCATCCCTGCCATCGGGAACCGCTTCTCGTTCACCTTCTCGAAGAGCTTGAGAAACAGCTCCAGGATTTTTACGAATCGGGCCCGGAAAAAACTTCAGGAAATTGGATACAGCTTTCTGATACGATAGGAAAAGAGGTGACTGTCACGCTTGGGAATCAGTCAATCAAAGGAAAGGCAATCAATCTCGATCCTCATGGCGGGCTGATTCTTGAAAAGCGAGACGGAACGAAGACGACCATTCTAACAGGCGATGTTGTTCAACTCAGAACCGACGTCTTGAACCGGAAGTGACGAAATGCTGAAATTGACAAAACGGGATTGGAATAATCTGAATGCGGACTCGGCGAAATTCGTCTATTCCACATCCATGGAGTTGGCTAAAGATGAGAATGAATTTCGGCGCCGTCGGAGAGAAGATTGTCCCAATCCCGATTTGAGATTAAACTTATATAGATAGGGTGCCTGTTCATGCTTCTGACTGTTGACATTGGCAATTCCAATATCGTATTGGGACTGTTTCAGAAGAAACTTCTGATGGGAGAGTGGCGGATCTCCTCACAACCTTATCGGACAGTCGATGAATATGCGATACTCATGGAAGACCTCTTTTCGTTGAAAAAGTTCCTTCCCGATGAGATTGATCGAGTGATCCTCTCATCTGTGGTCCCTCCTCTCACCCCCGTTTTTAAGGAGATTTCCGAAAAATATTTTCATACAGATCCAATGGTCGTCACAGATCAACTTAAACTCGGACTCTCCTTTTGTTATGAAAATCCCGGCGAAATAGGGGCCGACCGAATGGTCAATGCGGTAGCCGGTTTTCAACTTTATGGCGGGCCTTTAATTATCGTCGATTTCGGAACTGCCACCACTTTTTGCAGTATTTCCAAAAAAGGAGAATACCGCGGAGGGGTCATCGCGCCGGGTCTCCAGATTTCTGCGGAAGCGTTGTTTCAGAGGGCAGCCAAACTTCCCCGCATCGAACTGGTCAAACCCGAGAAGGTGATCGGTAAAGATACAATCACGAGTATGCAGTCTGGTATCATCCTCGGTTATGTCGGACTCGTTGAAAAATTAATCGAAAAAATAAAGAAAGAGACCGGAGAAAAAGCAAAAGTCATCGCAACAGGCGGTTTGGCGGGACTTATCGCACCGGAAACCCGGTCGATCGATCAGGTCAATCCAAATCTAACTTTGGAAGGATTGCGGATTATCTCTGAATTAAATCAAAAGAGTCATTAAGGAGAGTTGAGTTGAAAAATATCGGAAAACTGGAGACCTTCTCGAATCCAAATCCAGAGCGTGACTATGAAATTCAATTTGAATGCCCGGAATTCACCTGTCTCTGTCCGAGGACTGGTCAACCTGATTTTGCGACAATCAGAATCAACTATGTGCCGGATCAACTCTGTGTTGAATTGAAATCGTTGAAACTATATTTGTGGTCCTACCGAAATGAAGGGGCCTTTCACGAAGCTGTCACAAACAAGATAATGGATGATCTCGTTCAATCCCTAAACCCCCGGCAGATGAAAGTGACCGGAGATTTTTATGTCAGGGGGGGGATTCATACCATCGTCACAGTGACCCATTTTATGGAGGTCAGGAAGGGCAAAGGCGGGAAGGGTTAGAGTGTAAAATCCTTCACCCTGACGCTTCACGCCTTACAGATAAATCTCCGACCCCGTTGATTTAAACTCTTCCGCTTTCTCTTTCATTCCCAAAACAAGTGCCTCCTTTTCTTCCAGTTCTTTCTGCACAGCGTACTGCCGGACATCTTCAGTGATCTTCATCGAGCAGAAATGAGGTCCGCACATTGAACAGAAGTGGGCCACCTTTGCGTTTTCAGTGGGCAGTGTCTGATCGTGAAACGACCTGGCCGTTTCAGGATCGAGCGAAAGATTAAACTGATCTTCCCATCTAAATTCAAAACGCGCATCGGAAAGAGCATTATCCCTGTTCTGGGCGCCCGGATGTCCTTTCGCCAGATCAGCCGCATGGGCGGCGATTTTATAAGTAATGACGCCAGTCTTGACATCTTCCTTTGTGGGAAGTCCAAGATGTTCTTTCGGTGTCACATAACAGAGCATGGCACATCCGTACCATCCGATCATCGCTGCGCCAATTCCAGATGTAATATGGTCATATCCGGGCGCAATATCTGTCGTAAGCGGTCCCAGAGTGTAGAATGGGGCTTCATGGCACTCCTTGAGCTGTTTTTCCATATTGACTTTTATCAGATGCATCGGCACATGGCCCGGCCCTTCAATCATCGTCTGAACGTCATTTTTCCAGGCTATTTTTGTTAGCTCCCCCAGCGTTTCCAATTCTCCAAACTGAGCCGGGTCGTTGGCGTCGGCCAGTGACCCAGGACGGAGTCCATCCCCAAGACTAAATGAAATGTCGTACGCTTTCATGATTTCACAAATTTCCTCAAAGTGAGTATAGAGGAAATTTTCCTGATGATGCGCCAGGCACCATTTGGCCATAATGGCTCCCCCTCTGGAAACTATTCCTGTTTTACGATTCGCTGTCATCGGAACGTAACGCAACAAAACCCCCGCATGTATCGTAAAATAATCCACGCCCTGCTCGGCTTGTTCGATCAGAGTATCTCGGTAAAGTTCCCAGGTCAGCTCTTCCGCTTTTCCGTTCACCTTCTCAAGAGACTGGTAAATCGGGACGGTTCCGATGGGTACCGGCGCGTTCCGGATGATCCATTCCCGAGTTTCATGAATGTTTTTTCCGGTTGAAAGGTCCATGACCGTATCTGAGCCCCAGCGAATCGCCCAAATCATTTTCTCGACCTCTTCTTCAATGGTGGAAGCCACCGCTGAATTACCGATATTAGCATTGATTTTGACCAGGAAATTTCTTCCAATGATCATCGGTTCAAGCTCGGGATGATTGATATTAGCTGGAATGATCGCCCTTCCACGGGCGACTTCATCCCGGACGAATTCAGGTGTAATACGGGAAGGAATTGACGCGCCGAACGATTCGCCGGGATGTTGGAGTATCCCTTTCCCGTTCTGTTCTGCTTCTTCCATCATCTGATTTTCACGAATCGCAATAAATTCCATCTCAGGCGTGATCATTCCTCTTCGGGCATAATACATCTGGGTCACATTTCTCCCCGTCTTTGCCTTCAACGGCTTGCGAATATGTTGGTACCGAAGTTCAGACAGTTTGGGATCTTCGGCTCTTTTCCGTCCATATTCCGAAGAAGAGTTGTGAAGAACTTCGACATCCTTTCGGCTTAAAATCCATCCTGAGCGAAGGGGTTCTAATCCCCGCCGGATATCCACTTTCACTTTCGGGTCGGTATAGGGACCGGCCGTATCATAAACTAGTAAAGGCGTACGACCTCCGGTCAGCGGGATTTCACGCATGGGGACTTCAACCCCATTCATCGAACCTTTAATATAAACTTTTCTCATTTGCCTTTCCTTTCAAATAAAATGATTCCCTGCTTCTGTCATGAAACGGGTCATCCATGAAGACAAAAAAAAACCGAGTCAACTTTTCAGGGACACGGTTTCATTTGAATATTATTAACCGCTTCCCTTCGCTGGCATTATCCAGAGCAGGTTCAAAGGGTTGTCCTTTCATCATTGAAAGACTCTCAGCCTGGGGCACCCCTTGCGAAAATATAGTTTTGATTTTAAGCTTGTCTTTTATCCGAAGTCAAATTAATTAGCTCTTAATTCGGTGTAGGTCTAATGAATGGAGATGGAAGAAACGAGGTTATGTGATTGAAGAGCCAAAAAGGGTCTAACAGTTAAACCTTGAAATTCTATTTTCTACAGATGCTGATGAAGGGTAATTACCACACAGACTGACATGATCAATAGGAAAAACTCTCCCAAAATGGACTCCTTTTGCTAATAGGTTCAAACGCGGTCGTAAACAACCCTAATATATAGCAATTTCCTTGCCAGATGCAATTTAATTCTAAATTATTGATTATAAAGGAATTTAAAGCTAGATGAACATGGGAAGATTTCACTCATTCGTATTCCGCAGAAAAACCTCGAATATTCTGGCAAAAAGGGAAATTATTTTCCTTTTATTCTCTGACATTTCTATGTCAGGTTGCTCAAAAACTTACAAATGCCCCCTAACGGGGACTTCGGTATTTTGAAATTTTAAAAAGGAAGGTCGTGTGGCACCGGCAGCTTTGAGAACGACGCAGACGTCCTTTGTCGGTACGTAGAGGAGACCGAAAAGCGAGAACAAAACAGTTGAATTTTTTCAGCAACCTGCTCTTAGAAAAGCATGGAGAGGGCAAATTCCCCTCTCGCCTCATTTGGCACCGAGTCCGAATCAATCTGACTGCTCTTACTCCCCATTGCCGCTCCAATATCAAGATTCATTAACCAAAAATTGAAGCCCAACCCCACTGTATAAACCGGTCCAATATCGCTCTCAGCAAGATTCTTATAAATACCCCCGCGGATTTGCAGAAATTTAAGTACGTTGAGTTCTAGGCCTCCAGCGAGATTTTGATACTTATAATCCCCTCCTGAAATTGTCGAGTCATTCCGAGTAAGATCCAAATCCGCAGCTAACATGAGAAAACTGAGCGGTTTATAAGCAACGCCAGTACGAACCTGTGGAAGCTCCCGAATTGAATCGTCGGGTCCCCCGGACGGCAGGGAGGGCATGGCGAATGAAGGTCCATTCAGGTTTCGTCCGACCATTCCAAACCGAAGTTTGTCACCGAATCGATATAAAATTCCCAAATCCAGGCCAAAATTCTGGCTCTCCTTGTAACTATTCGGACTATCCTTTGCCGCAGTTAATTGATCGCCAAATTTCTTATCAAATACCGGAACTGAAACCTGGTACGCCTTCCCTTGCATAAATTTGAGATTACCTCCAACGGCAAAATCTGTTGTGATGGATCTTCCGTAGGTCAATGGAATCTCCGAAACAATTATTCCTCTGAAAATGAGAGCCGAACGATTATTGGCCAATGCCCCGCCCGACGGTGCATTATTCGCAAGTTGTGCCGTGGTCAAGAGATCAGCGGAAGCAGCGCTAGGAGATGGAACACTTGCGCCGGGAACAGCTGCTGCTGCTGTAAGGGCACAATCGGCTGAAGTCACATAGTTAGTGGCCTGGGTACTACTCCAGTTTGCGAGATTTTGAATCTGACTAATCAAACCTGCAGGATTCGAAATATAACCTCCCGTACAGGGCGACGTTGCAAAAAATGAGTTTGTAGCGCTATTGAATTGACTCATAAAATTTCCGGAAGTTCCGGTAGAAATATTGGCCAGATCAAGACTTGGAATTGCAGACAAATCCCAGAACTGGTATCCACCTATTCCGAAATGTCCAAACTGGATTCTTAATCCCCCTTCGTTTAAGACCGTAACAGCTCGATTCGGATTGTCACCAAACACTTTCAGTTCGTTAACCAACTCAACAAATTCGCTGACCTGACTGGCCGTAAGGGTCGCATTTCCGTTTATTGCCGTCTGTAACGCACCAAAATCATGTTTTTCGATAGCGCTGATTTCCGAACCCATATCTTCATGAATTTGGGCTCCAACCCCGGCATTGACCTCCCAACTCCACTTTCTCTTGCCGTAATCTCCCCCTTCGGAATCTTTAAAAAAACCAAAAGCCGCCGGATTCCAATAATCCGCTGTGGCGTCATTTGCGACCGCCACATTGGCTCCACCCATTCCGAGTGCCCTGGGCCCAACGATACTCCATTCCCTAGCGTCGATGGAATGCGCCGATAGGAACGAAACCCCCAAAATAAACATAATGAAACCACCTATTCGTTTAATCTTAATCATTATTAAATACCCCTTTCTCAGAAGATGGTATTAAGATAAAATCTGGTTATTTCAGGCTGTTCAAAAGGCTTCAGTTGTCCCCTGCCGAGGACTTCCTCATTCAAACCTTCAAGTTGAGGGTCGCTAGCCGCTGGAGTGAGGCAACCGGAGTGTACAGGGTTAGTACATGAGGATTGCCGAGCGACGAGAACAATGCAAATGATGCATTTTCAACAGCCTGTCCTCATTAATGAGGCATTTCTTTAAAAAGCAAAGTAAGCAAATCATCGGTTAAATTCGCCAATTTTGGTTTGAAAATCGTATATTCTTCAATCAGTTCGTGATTTGCCTTCCAAATGACTGTCCCTTTGGAACTGTCGATCAGCTTAACTCCCAAGCCCACTCGGGCCACTTTGTTCCCGTCCTGCCGTCCGTATCCCCACGAGGTGACATAAGTCAGAAACAGAGCTTCCGCGCTTAAACTTTCCCTAAGCTTTTCGGACAGGTTCGGATCAGAAACGCCAAGCGTGTTGAGTTGCTGGATATATTTCCCCAGACTGTCGGAAAGTTCACCCGACTGGATCATCTGGGATTTAACGTTTCCGGCATCCACCACATTGGAAAACCATTTCGTTTTAACCAGCTTACTCGAAACCGCATTCTCAACGACCTCCCGGGAGGACTCGTGTTCACCGATAGTTGCCGGCAGAACAGCGATGGTTCTGGGGTGAAAATGTTTCGAATCCGGGCTTAACTGACTATAATTGATACTCGAACATCCCGATAGAAAAACAACGGCCCAAATTATAACAAATGGCTTCAACCCCTCACCCGACCTATTTCCCTCTATATCAATTCGATTTTGTTTCCCGGATCAGATTTACTTTAGCAGCCATAATAAAATCATTTTCATGAAGTCCTTTGATCTTGTGTGTATAAAAAGTAACCACGCTGTATCCCCAACCCAGAGTCAAATCAGGATGATGTCCCTCGGCTTCAGCAAGTTCACCCACTTGACTGACAAACCGGAGAGCAGACGCAAAATCACTGAAATAAAACTTTCTCTCAATCCGATCGGGTTCCTTTTTGAGAACCCAGTCCGGTATTTCAAGCAGGAGTTTTTCCGCTTCTTCTTGTTTCAAAGGTGGAATCCCTCCCCGGCAGGGAACACACTTTTTTGTGTTCAGCGGCATTGAGCCTCTCCTATCCTTTTGGAGTATTATTCTTTTCCACAAACTTCCTGATATCTTCGAGATGATCCAAAATCAATTTGGCCTTTTTAACTCCAAATTGAAATGGAAATTTATCGTCAGGTCCCTGACTCAGGACGATCATCGGATTTCCTTTAAATTCTGATTCGGACGCGGGCATATCAGGTTACTCCTTCTTTTTGAGGTTAAATCTCGGATAGCGCATTTAAAATCTTTTTGCTATCGTATTAAATATGAAGGTGACTGTCAAAGTAAAACCGAACGCTAAGTCAGATAAATTGGTAGAATTGTCGCAAACTGAATTTTCCGCTTCGGTCAAAGCGCCCCCACAAGACGGTAAGGCGAATTCAGCTCTTATTGAACTGTTGTCAAACCATTTTAAGGTGCCCAGGAAACAGATCAGTCTCCTGAGAGGCGCGTCATCCAGGAATAAATTATTTGAAATTCTATAACGATTTTAAAATGTCCATCACTTTGGGAACGATAACGCCCCAGTTTCCTCCAGGCATCTTATTTACCGAGACGAAATTCTCCATCATGAATACGCCGACCAGTCCGTCAATTTCAAAAAGCCTTGCGGCGATCTCTGATTTCTCCGCCTCCTCCTTGCTATTAAAAATCTCCATCCCGCTTTGAACAACCTGCTTGCTGAAAACAAATTTCATGCTATTCGGATTGGGTGTAGGTTGAAACCGGATCGGATTCTCCTTCATTTTAACTATACCCTTTTGGCTTGTTCGTCTGCATGGTATGAACTTCGAACCAAGGGACCGGATTCAACGTGAGGGATGCCGAGTTCTTCTCCCATTTTTTTCAACTGGACAAACTCATCCGGAAGATAATAACGTTTAACAACCAAATGATTTCGAGTCGGCTGAAGATATTGGCCTATTGTCAAAATATCGCATTTCAGGGCAACCAGATCTTCCATCACACGCTTGATTTCATCTTCGGTTTCGCCCAGCCCAATCATGATTCCCGTCTTGGTCAGGAGGTCTTTCTTCCTGGATTGCCGCAAAAGTTGAATGGAGCGACAATATTTCGCCTGAGGTCTAACCCATGCGTACAACCGAGGAACTGTCTCCAGGTTATGGTTTAGAATATCGGGCCGGGCATCAAAAATTCTTGAAAGCGCGGTGTCTGAACCCTGAAAATCCGGAATGAGAACTTCAATCGTGGATTGAGGACTTTTTGCTCTGACTTCTTCAACGGTTCTGGCAAAGACCTCCGCTCCCCCGTCTTCCAGTTCGTCCCGATTAACCGAAGTGATCACGACATGATTCAAGGCGAGCGCAGAGACCGCTTCGCCCACCCGGCGCGGTTCGTCCCAGTCCAGCTTCTGAGGCCTCCCGGTCGTTACCGCGCAGAAACCACAGCTTCGGGTACAGACGTCTCCCAGTATCATAAAGGTAGCCGTTCCCCTGCCCCAGCATTCCCAAAGATTGGGACAGCGAGCTTCTTCGCATACAGTATGGAGATCATACTGATTGAGCAGTGTTTTCATCCGCTGGAACTCTTGTCCGCTTTCCAATTTGATTTTAAACCAGGAAGGAAGAGGGAGCCGTTCTAAATGATTCATTTTCAAACCAATCAATCCGCGTAAAGTTCTGTTGCCGTTGCCAAATCAAGGTAGATCGAATTTGACCGAATCGACAAGGGAAGAGGAAAAAGAGATTTGCCTTTGCAGGGACCTCCGGTACATTCGCCTGTTTCTGGTTGATATGTCGCGCCATGCGTCTTGCAGATCAATTCACTTTTCCCCGGGGTATAGAATTCATTGGTGTCCCAATCCAGCGTAATTCCCATATGGCGGCACCGATTGATATAACCATAATAGTGACCTTTTTCATTTATCACGAACCCTTCGCACTTTTTTTCATTCAAATCAAATGTGAACTTGAAGGAATGTGAAGGGAGAATCGCTTCCGTCGAAACAATCAAGAGCTCCCTTTCAGACATGGATATGACCACCTTGATTTTGGTTTTTTTTGATGAAAGAGTATTTCCTGGATTCCTCGTGAATTTCAGCAATTTTTTGTGTCGTGAGTCGCCCGGTCAATTTTTCGTTCTCCTGGTTCTGGGATGTCCCTGACACGGTCGTATTGTCCGTACAAATCCCGATGGGAACGCCATAATCCAGAAATGTAAAAATGGGATGTTCCTGCCCTGCCTTTACAGCCCCGGTCTGATAATTCGAGGTCCAACAGCATTCTACGAGAATTTTGTCAGCCGCTAACCTCTTGAGAAGTACTTTATCCGTAACTGCCGAACATCCGTGTCCTATCCGGGTGGCCCCAAGATCGTCGATCGATTGCCAGATAAATTCGGGTCCCTCGTCTTCTCCCGCGTGGGCTGTCAATCCAAGGCCTCCCAACCTCGCAATCTGGAATGCCTCCTTAAAAAGCTTTGGCGGATTTCCCCTTTCAGCTCCGGCGATGTCGAATCCAATTACACCGGTCCTATCGTGAAGATGCTGGGCTTCGGCAATTGCCTGTCGTGCCAGTATTTTTGCGATGTGGGGCCCCTGGTGCCGCATCGCAATGATGATTAAACCGGCATCCACACCAAATTTGTCTTTCGCACGATTGATTCCCGTCAATACGGAACTGATGGATTGTCGGATAGTAAGTCCCGCATAGGTATGAATGATAGGAGAATATCTCAATTCGATCAACTTAACTTTATTCTGGTTCGCTTTTTCAATAATGGACTCGACTACCCGGCTGATATTATCGTAGAACTGCGTAATCCATTGCGGATAATGGAATTTATCCAGATAGCGAAGAAGGGAACCCTTTTCCTCTTCCTGAAGCGTCAGGAGTTTTGCCATCTCCTCAATCGTTTCAACCGGATTGAGCTTATGTTTTTTCATGAGCTCCCAGGTTATTTCCACCGGAATCGAACCATCGACGTGCTGATGGAGTTCAATCTTTTCAATTTCTGAAATATTCATTTATTTTGAGCGCCTATTCAAGTTTGGAAACTGAAATCGCTTTCCCTTTTTCAATTTTGGTCAAAAACACCTCTTTTAACGCTTGGTGGTTGGAAGGGCTGAACGAAACCTGGAGTCCTCCGATATTTACATTGAGCCCTTCCAGAGTTGAAAGAAACGACGATCGGGTGAGCGATTCGCTTTTCTTAATCGCTTCCGTGAGGACCACAGCATCGATATAACCTTCGAGACTTGTAAAATCAAGTGAACCTCTCCCGGCGACGTTCATATCTTCCTTATATTGTTTCACAACGGGGAGAGTGCTATCGATCGGATTGGGAACCACCTGGGTCACAATGACTCCGTCTCCGTCGCTTCCCAATTCCTGAATTAACGCATAGGTACCCACAAATGAGATGTTCAGGAACTTCGGTCTAAATCCCTGACTTTTCGCCTTTTTGATAAATTCGGCACATGGTTTATAGGTTCCTACCATAATCACGGCTTCCGGATTGGCTTTCTTCAATGCTTCCAGTCCCTCACCGATTTCAATGGTATTCCGGGTATATTTTCCGTCCCCGGTCAAGACAAGATCTCTTCTCTTCAAAGCCCGCATGACTCCGGCCCGACCAGCGTCACCGAACGAATCCGCCTGGACAAATACGCCTATCTTCTTGATTCCAAGATCCTTGGTCAAATGTTCCACCATGGTCTCCGTCTCATCAAAATAACTTGCGCGCACGTTAAAGAGGAATTTATTCACCGGATTGCGAAGGATTTCCGCACCGGTAAAGGGAGCAATATAGGGCACGCCCGCCTTTGAAAAAATCGGCATGACGGCCGAAGAGGTTGGCGTTCCGACAAATCCAAATAGGGCGAAAACTTTATCCTCTTCAATCAATTTCTTTGTATTTACGACCGCCTTTTCAGGCTCATAGCCATCATCATAACTCACCAATTTAATTCGTCGCCCGCGGATTCCACCGGCGAGATTCACTTTATTGAAATAGATCGAGCTCCCGGTTTTAATTCCGGAACCCAGCGCCATCGCGGGACCATTTAGTGCATTGGACATGCCAATCAGAATCTCCTTGTCCGTGACCCCTTCCTCAGAAAATGCAAGTGAAGCGGACAATGCTATGCCTGTTATCATGATGAATAAACAATGAATAAATTTGGACATGGTCTCACTCCATTTAGCTGGATATGGATAATAACTCACTTTACCGGTCTGGCTCCGGATCGTAGTATACGAGGAGATTGATGAACCGTCAATTCTAAAAAGTGATTTTTTCTTGCGCAATTTAAATTGGTTCGATAACATTTAAGGACACTAGGAAGGAGGTGGTCCAATGCAGAGTAAAAATTCGACCAGTGAGGTGGCTGAGCGTTAGCGCTCACGCTTCGAACGTTTCTTTTGACGGGTGAGCGTCTGACCAATCCCAATCAGAACACCGTCCTCAGAAGTCTTACGATGAGGTCGTCGTGAGCGGGTTAACCGGCCCGTAAACGCTTCTGGGTATATTTCCGTCTATAATGGGGAGTCCTGAAGGATGAAGGATTCCCCATTATATTCAATCCCCATTCCCTCCTATTCCCTTAGAATCTGAATTAAATTGTGGGTGATGGCGGCAGTGGCCCCCCAAATACGATATTGTTCAAATTCAAACAGGTAAAATTCCCTTTTCTTCCCATCCGAATCGATCATGAATTCCTGCCGGCAATTTTTTGCATCCAGAAAAAAGGCAAGCGGAACTGAAAAAATTTCGTCTAACTCGTCTACGCAAATTCGAGTCAAAAAAGGATAGCGGAGCCAACCCACAAAAGGGGTCACATTAAACCCGCTGACGGTGACATGGTCATCCAGCTCTCCCAAAATCTCAATGGAATCCGGCTCTATTCCCACCTCTTCCCATGTCTCCCGAATCGCCGTCGAAACAGCATCCGGGTCTTCCGGATCCCGCATGCCACCGGGAAATGAAATCTGTCCTTTATGATGTTCTACCTTATCAGTTCGTCGGGTGAAAAGCAGAAAGTGTTCTCCTTCTTTTTCATAAAGGGGGAGAAGTACGGATGCCGGTTTTAAAAGAGGATCGAATCCTCTTCGCTTGATATAGGTTTTTAAACGCTTTTGAATGGTTGTATACATCATGAGGGATAAAAAAAGCCTGTCGAAATCTCGACAGGCTTTTAATTAAATCCGGCAACGTCCTACTTTCCCACACCCTCGCGGGTGCAGTATCATCGGCCCTGAAGAGCTTAACTTCCGTGTTCGGGATGGGAACGGGTGTGGCCTCTCCGGCAATGTCACCGAAAACTCTTACTGATTTACGATTAGGCATCATTGACTGCGTTGTCGCCTTGTCACTAATGCCTTCTCCTAAATCAGTAACTGAAAGACAAAATTAAAAACCCTTAGAAATTTGTTAAACCTGATTAGCTCGAGATAAATTATATGGTCAAGCCGCACGGCCAATTAGTACTGGTTAGCTTAAGGCCTCACAGCCCTTACACACCCAGCCTATCAACCTTGTAGTCTACAAGGGGCCTTTAGGTGGCTTATGCCACGGGATATCTTATCTTAGGGTAGGTTTCCCGCTTAGATGCTTTCAGCGGTTATCCTTTCCCGACATGGCTACTCAGCGCTGCCGTTGGCACGACAACTGACACACCA
>JACQBW010000021.1 GCA_016194305.1 Nitrospirota bacterium
CGCCGGCAAACTCGCAGATTGTCCCCCTCCCGACAATGGATTGGTCACCATCACATCATATGTTCCTGCTGATAGAGAAGTATTGCTCCAATACACAGAAAGTCGGGTGCTGGAAAGATAAACAAACGGATTCACAGACGTTGCAGGCGCGGTTGACGGAACGGCAGTACCGGTCAACGTTCCGACTGAAATGGTGGCTCCAGGCGCAAAGTTAGTTCCTGTAATCGTTACATCCCCACTCAGCGTGACCCCGTAGGTCACACTGGCAGGACTCACTCCGGAAAGAGAGGGCTGGGGAGCAACGACCGTAAAAGGCGTCGCAAGGTTCGCAGCGAGACCGCCTCCCGCCACGGGATTCGTCACCGTCACCGTATAAGAATCCGGTGAAAGGGAAGTATTGCTCCAATAGACGGAAAGACGATTGCTGGAAAGATAAACAAATGGACGGGTTGCCGTGGCTGCACCCGTTGACTGTACAGATGTCCCAGACAGTGTTCCAATTGAAATAGTTGCTCCAGGCGCAAAATTCGATCCTGAAATCGTCACATCCCCGCTGAGCGTCACCCCGTAAGTTACACCGGAAGGGGTGATTCCGGAAAGTGCCGGCTGGGGAGCAATGACCGTAAAAGCCGCCGCCTTGAATACAGACAGGCCGCCTCCCGACAATGGATTGGTCACCGTCACATCGTACGACCCCGGTGAAAGGGAGTTGTTCGGCCAGTAAACGGAAAGGCTTGTGCTTGAAAGATAAACAAACGGATTGTCTGAAGTGGCAGGCACATTTGATGGGACCGTCTTTCCTGTCAGCGTTCCGATTGAAATGGTGGCCCCAGGGGCAAAATTCGACCCTGTAATCGTCACATCCCCACTCAGAGTAACCCCATAGGTCACACTGGAGGGACTCATTCCGGAAAGTGCCGGCTGGGGAGCAACGACCGTAAAAGCCGCCGCCTTGAATACAGACAGGCCGCCTCCTGCCAATGGGTTGGTCACCGTCACATCGTACGACCCCGGTGAAAGAGAAGTATTATTCCAATAGACGGAAAGTCTGCTGCTGGAAAGGTAAACAAATGGGGTGGCCGCCGTAGCAGGCGTCGTTGAATACACAGCCACCCCTGTCAGCGTTCCAACCGAAATAGTCGCTCCAGGCACAAAATTTGTCCCTAAAATTGACAAAGCAGTGCTAAGCGTTACGCCATAGGTCACTGTGGCTGGACTTATTCCAGAGAGAGTCGGCTGGGGAGCGACGACCGTAAAAGTAGCTGTCGCGCTATTAGAAAGTCCACCTCCGGTCACTGGATTCGTCACGGTGAGATCATAGGCCCCCGGAGAAAGAGAAATGTTTTCCCAATAGAGGGAAAGTCGGGTGCTGGAAAGATACACAAACGGTGTGGCCGATGAAGCTGCGGTGGTCGTGTACTGAGCCGTTCCGGTCAGCGTCCCCAGCTTAATCGTTGCCCCCGGGAGAAAATTGCTTCCTGCGATTGTCAGGGGCCGACTAGCCGTGACACCGTAGATACTGGTTGCAGGGCTCAAACTCGTTACCATCGGTTGAGCTGCCGTGATGACTGCCAAGGTGGTACTCGATGAGACACTCCCTATGGACGCAGTAATCGTCGAGGTCCCCAGTGAGACTGCGGTAGCCAGTCCGTTTGTGCCAGAAGTATTGCTGATTATCGAAAACGCCGGTTTTGACGAACTCCAGGTAACCGACTCTGTCAGATTCTGTGTGGATCCATTAGAATAGTTCCCGACGGCTGTAAATTGCTGGGTCTGCCCAATTACAATGGATGGAATCAATGGAATTACGGAAATGGAAGTCAATGAAGGAGCCGTCACGGAAAGGTTCGTGTTCCCGCTGATGGCGCCAGAAGTGGTGACCGTCATCTTGCTGGTGCCAACACTCGAACCAGTCGCAAGCCCGTTTGCGTCAATCCATGATACTAAAACGTTGTCGCTATTCCAGAAAACGGCAAGTGCGCTTAAACTCCCGGAGGTCGAAACCGGGACATTTGAATCGTTTGTTGTTCCATCTCCCAACTGACCAGAGCCGTTGTATCCCCAGCACTGTACAGTGGCATCCAATAAAATGGCGCAGGCGGTGTCGCCTCGACTAGATATTCCACGGGCCGAGTTTATTCCGCTGACTTGCACAGGAGCACTGGAATTAATATAACTTCCCTCTCCCAGCTGACCGACACCATTGTTCCCCCAGCATTGCACGTGGCCGTCGGACAGAAGAGCACAGCTGTGGTCACCCCCCGTAGAGACTTCCGTGGCGGTATTGATTGCGGAAACAGATACGGGAATAGAGGAATTGGTCTTGCTCCCGTTCCCAAGCTGGCCGTATCCATTGTATCCCCAGCATTTTACGGCGCCGCCCGACAAAAGGGCACAGGTGTGTCCACTCCCGGTGGATGCCGTACCTCCCGAGGCGATGCCGGTTGCGGTGTTAATTCCGGTAACATCAAGCGGAACGGAAGAATTCGAAGTGCTTCCGTTCCCCAATTGGCCAAACGTGTTGTCTCCCCAGCATTGAAGTGTGCCTCCTGCCAGAAGGACACAGGCGTGCCCGCTCCCGGTGGAAATTTGACTAGCCGTACTGATGCCACTGACAATCAAAGGGACAGGTGAATTCATCGCACTCCCGTTCCCCAGCTGGCCATAGGTATTGTCTCCCCAACACTTAACCGTACCCGCTGATAAGAGCGCACAACTGTAACCACCCCCGACAGATATCGCAATCGCGGTACTCATTCCGGATACAGGTACCGGAACGGCGGAATCGGTAGTGGTTCCATCTCCCAACTGGCCCGTGCCATTATTCCCCCAGCAATTAACCGAGCCATTTGATAAAAGAGCACAGGTGTGTAACCACCCGGCAGAAATTGCAATCGCGGTACTAATCCCGGAAACAGGAACCGGAACGGCGGAATCGGTGGTGGTTCCATCTCCCAACTGGCCCGTGCCATTGCTCCCCCAACACTCAACGGTACCATCCAATAAAATGACACACGTGTGCTCCGTGCCGGACGAAAGGGTCGCATGGATCAAGGATCGCGTCGTTCCATCGCTAAAAGTCCCTGTAGCGACAAATGGCTGAATCTGACCCAGCTCTATCGTCGGATTGGCCGGACTTACGGCAATAGACGATAACGTGGCGGCATGACTTGCAGCTACAGGAAGGAGAACCCACAGGCCCATGGCAAGCGTTATTCCACTCATTTTCACCAATTGACTTAGGCCGCCTCTCAATATTGACAGGTTCATAAAAATCTCCATGATTTAGACTTCGTTAAAAAGGCTTTTACAATGTCACTATTCAAAAGAAAAAGTCCGGAAATAGATCCCAATGCAAGGATTATCGAAAAAGTCATAAAAAAAGCCGAGCCCTCGAGAAGACAAAGTTCATTTGTCACCTCGGCGGCCCGGCTATCTTCAAAAAATAAGACCCGCGGCTTTGCGTCCTGCCATTTCCAGCAGTTTGCCTTGATAGAAGGTCGATCTTTTAATCTAGTATTTCAAAAATAATCTTGAATTAAGGCAACTCATGTAAATATTTTGCTCTAAATTCACTTTCCATTAAATTACAGAATTTCGTAATATTTGTCAACTATCAATTATCCCTCTTCCATAAAATAAGAGGCCCTATCCCTTAAATAGGCTAAGGAATGGTTTCTTATTAATTATTTTATTTAGTTAAATCAATAACATAGAGAAATAGGGTCAGCTAGGCAGGATTCGGGAGACTTTGACGGTTAGCTTGCCAGCAGACCCATAATGCCTCTGCGCATCATGCTGACCGCAATCGCGGCCAAAAGGAGCCCCGCTACTTTCGCCAGAGCTCGCGACCCGTTGATTCCCAACACTTTAATAATCCGATCTGCCTGGTAAAAAACCAGCCATGCAATGATCAAATTCAAAAAGATGGATAAGATAACGAGAAGCATCGGATAGGATCCTGCAAGAATCATCGCGGTGGTAAGTGTCGCAGGCCCCGCAATAATCGGCGTGCCAAGGGGAACGATCCCGATACTTTCTCCCACCGCAATCTTCTTTTCCCCCTGGCGGACCAGGTCCGTAATGGCAAAGACCAGCAGAAGAACACCTCCCGCGATCATAAAATCTTCCACTCTGATTCCGAGGATTCGAAAAACACCCTGTCCGATAATAATAAAAAAAACGGAGACGAAGAAAGCAGTCGCCACCGACTGAAGCGCAATCTTTTTTTTAAGTGGCTTCGCAAGGCTGTCGGTCAGGTTGAAATAGACGGGTAGTACGCCTAAAATGTCAATTGCGACAAAAAGCGGAATAAAGGTATAAAAGAGAGGAGCGTATCTATTCAAGATATCCGAGGACATCACTCTCTCTGATTAATAAAAATTCTTTCTTTTCGATTTCAACCTGGGAAGAACCGTATTTTTCAAAAAAGACATGCTGGCCGGGTTTCAATACCGTTTTAACATATACTTTTTCCTTTTTTTCTTTGGATTTCTTTCCCCATTTGTCATCGTCCCCCTGAAACTTTCCTTCGCCAATCGAAATGACTTTACCCGACTGAGTCTTTTCTTTAGCACTTTCAGGAAAATAAATTCCCCCTTTACTTTTTTCTTCGGTCGAATCCTGCTCGATAACAACCCAATCCTGCAATGGTCTAAATTTCATCATTTTGTCTCCTTTTATTGTGGTGTGTTTATTCTTATCTTAAAATCTTGCAAATGATCCAGGCCATCACTGCGCAGGCGGGCAATGTTAGTATCCAGGCGAAAACAATATTAATTCCCACCCCCCATTTGACCGCTGAGAGCCGTTTTGTTGCTCCGACGCCCATAATCGACGCACTAATCGTGTGGGTAGTACTGATCGGCACGCCAATATGAGAAGCAATTTCAATCACGGTCGCCGCAGACATTTCCGCGGCAAATCCATTGATCGGTTTCAGCGCAGTTAATTTCAGACCGAGAGTCCGGATGATGCGCCAGCCTCCAAAAGCCGTTCCCGCGCCCATCGTCACAGCACAAAGGACAATCACCCATACCGGCACATGGAAGTCCTTTAGGGAATAAAAACTGACCAGGGCCGCAGTGATGATTCCCATCGATTTTTGAGAATCATTGCTTCCATGGCTGAAGGCCATGTAAGAAGCGGACAAGATCTGAAGTTTTGATGTCACTCCGGTGACCTGAGAGGGCGCGCGTCGCCGAAAGGCCCAGTAAAGCCCGACCATGACTAACCAACCTATCACGAAACCCAGAAGAGGTGAAAGAAAAAGAGCAATGAGGATTTTCTTCAGCCCAACCCAGATTAAAATCTGAAAACCACCTGTCGCCACGCCCGCGCCGACCAGTCCGGCGAGTAGCGCATGGCTCGAGCTTGAAGGGATTCCAAAATACCAGGTTACCAGGTCCCAGATAATCGCGGAGGCCAGGGCAGAGATAATCGTAATCTGGGTCACTGCTTCAACGGATACTAGCCCCGATCCCACTGTTTTGGCTACCGCGGTTCCGGTAAACGCTCCGACCAGATTCATGACTGCCGCCATCGCAATGGCCATTCTTGGAGTCATGACCCGGGTCGAAATAACAGTGGCAATGGCATTGGCCGAATCATGAAACCCGTTGATAAAATCAAAAATGATGGCCAGAAAAATAACAACCAGGAGAAGATAAAAAGATTCCATCAATTATTTTTTAAAGAGATCGTTTCAAGAATATTCGAGACGTCTTCACATCGGTCAGTCGCCTCTTCTAGATTTTCATAAATCTCTTTCCACTTCATAACCCGTATGGGATCTTTTTCCTCGTCAAAAAGTTTCGCCAGCGCACCGTTGAGAACGCGATCGGCTTCGTTTTCAAGCCGGTTTATTTCTATAAAATGAGACGGATCAATTTCACCTTTTCCAAGCAGGGAAACGGTCTTCACGATTTCCTTCGTACACTCCGAAATGATTTCTGCCAGATTTCTCGCTTCAGGCGTCGCTTCCTTAATTTTAAAGATCACCATTTTATTCGCAGCGGCATCGGTTAAATCCAGCACATCATCCAAAGCACCTGCGAGAGAGTAAATATCTTCACGGTCGATCGGCGTGATGAAGGTTTTATTCAGTTTTTTGATGATTTCATGGGTGATCGTATCCCCCTGATGCTCGATTTCTTTCACCGCCTTAACTGTTTTTTCAATATCGGCCCCCGGTTCCATGACCTTGATGATCGCCATACCCCCTAAATGGATGTTTTTAGCGGATTCATTGAATAGATCAAAAAACTTTTCTTCTCTAGGCAGGATATTAAACATAGGATTTCCCCCTCGTCACGGGCAATTGCTAGATTAAATTAATTTACAAAGATAGTCTCAAAACCAAAAACAATCAAGAAATTTTAAAATAAAACTCTGACATTCCGCTTGACTTAAGCTTTGAAATTAAACCATAATTCTCCCGTAATATGTTTTGATTTCCGACCTTAATTTGAAATCATTAGAATCGGAATTAAAATGAAGTGGTCCGAAAAAAAATCTTTCAATACTAATTTAATCTATCAGGAGGGTTTATGACAAGAATCTCAGCAGTAGTGGCCTCTTTTATAGTACTATTTATGTTTTCTTCGCCCGCTTTCTCGAAGGAAATGAAAGTAGACTCAAAAGATAGTTATGGGTCCGCAGGTTGTGGTTTGGGTTCAATGCTTTTTGGAAATCAACCTGGAGCGGTTCAGGTTGTTGCAGCAACTACAAACGGTACTCTAGGCAATCAGACATTCGGCATCACGACCGGAACTTCCAACTGCGGAAAGGGAGTTATCAATACCTCAGCCAATCCCAGCATTATTCAATTTGTCGAGAATAATATGGATAATCTCGCGAAAGAGATCGCTCTCGGCCAGGGAGAATCTCTGGACACACTCGCAGAATTAATGGATATTCCGTCAGAGGGGAGATCGGCGTTCAATGAAAATCTTCAGTCCCATTACAGCTCCATTTTTCCCAATGACCATGTTGTGGTGGCGGGAGTTGTCAATAATATCATTGCGGTGACTTTGGCCAACTAATCAATCAAACAGTTAAATCGGCTTATTTTTAATGCCTAACCCATTTAGGGGATGTGGATGTTTAATGAAATCCATATCCCCTTTTTTCATACTTCTTGTGTTCTTAAGTGTTCCCGCAAAGGGAAGTGACCTCTCGGCCCTTGACCAGTTCATTAAATTATCTCAAGATAAGAGACTTTGGGATCAACGCTACTGGCAGATTCTGCTTCACTATCAACCGACTTTAGCGGGCAATAAAAGCCTGATTGATGATCCGAAATTTTTTCTTTCCCTGGTAGGGGAAAACAGTCCGGAAGACGAGCTCAGATCAACCCTCATCGCTTTCTTTACCTCGGCTGAAAAGGGAGATCTTCATCCCCGGTGCAGATTTCCTGCCCGATATGAATGGCTTAAATCGGTACTTCAATGGGAAGAATCCCTGTTCTCAAATATTTCATGTCATGAACTCAAGAAATATGAAAAAACCATGAGTCCCAAATCGGCCGTTCTCGTCTTCCCCACTTTTTTTATGAATAATCCCGCCTCGATGTTCGGACACACTCTTCTTAGAATTGATAACACTTCGGAGAGTAAACTCCTCTCTTTTTCAGCAAACTACGCCGCCTACCCGGATTCTTTCGGGTTTCTTTATCCGATTAAGGGCGTATTTGGTTTCTATAAAGGATACTTTTCAATCTTTCCTTACTACGAGACCATTCGAATGTATAACGATACGGAACAGAGAGATATGTGGGAATATCATCTCAATTTTTCTGAGGCAGAGATACAAATGATGACCTGGCATCTATGGGAACTTAAAGAGATCTATTCCTACTATTATTTCCTGGATGAAAACTGTTCTTACAATCTTCTTTATCTATTTGAGGCTGCGCGACCAACCCTTCACCTGACCGACAGAAAATGGTATTGGACTATTCCAACGGATACTTTAAGAGCCATTCTGTCAGAAGGGGTTATTGAAGATGCCGATTTCCGGCCGGCAAAAGGAACAAAAATTAGATATATAGCGTCTCTGTTAGATAATATAGGCCAGGAAAATGCCTTAAAGATTGTAGAAAAGAAACTCGATCCGACACGCGTTCCGTCGTCTACCGTACAAGAAAAAATAAAGATTTTGGACCTGGCTGTGGAAGAGATTCAATATCGATACAACAAACACCAGATGCCAAAGGAGACTTACCTCAATCTCTTTCTGTCGACCCTGAATGAGCGGAGCAAACTGGGCGTTTCCGACAAAGAATCATATAAGATTCCGGTCCCGAATCCTCCGGAATCCGGGCATCGTTCCAGCAGAATAAGCCTCAGTGAAGGTATAAGAGAAAACAGTTCTTTCGAAGAGATCCATTATCGTCCTGCCTATCACACGCTTCTTGATCCAGACGAAGGATTCGTCAAAGGATTGCAGATCGTTTTTGCCGATACGGCTGTCAGATTTTATAATGAAGGAAAAATAAAACTTGAAAGCTTTGACCTCATCGATATCGTGTCGCTCTCTCCCCGTGACCGATTTTTTAAACCGTTGTCGTACAAGGTCTCTACTGGAATCAAACAACAGATGATGGAAGCCGGAGATGACTTGATCGTCTATCAGCTCAATCCTGGAGTTGGCATGACACTTGAGAACAGTTCAATGGGTTTGGTCTATGGACTGGTGGAAATGAATCTCAATGTAAGCGAAGAATTCCGGGACCGCTATGCCTTGGGTGGGGGTCTCCAGTTTGGTGTCATCAAACAGATTAATGGAGTCTGGAAAGCCTCTCTTTCCTTGGAAGATGTCTCCTATCCGTTTAGAAATATCTTCCAGGAGAAGAAAGTCTCATTGGTTCAAACGATTAAACTGAATCCTGATCAGAGTCTCAATATATCGTACTTCTGGGATCAAGTGAGTGACATCCATCGCACCGAAGGTCAGGTTCATTGGAATATCTTTTTTTGAAATATCAAAATTCCATTTTATTGATTATGATATTCGGGTTCTCACTCTCCGGATGTAACGGAATCTTTTACCAGCCGACCCGCACCCTCCTTATCACTCCGGAACGATTACACTATTCCTTTGAAGATGTTTACTTTAAGAGTCGGGATGGAACGGAACTGAATGGCTGGTTTATCCCTGGAAGGGGACAGATTAGAGGAACCGTGGTCCAGTTTCATGGAAATGGCGCAAACATGGCGAACCACTATGGCGCGGTCTACTGGCTGCCGGACAAAGGCTTTAATGTTTTCGTATTTGATTACAGAGGTTACGGAAAATCGGCGGGGATTCCAACGCGGCAGGGAATTGCTGAAGACGGGATTGCTGCGGTTGAATATGTTCAAAGTAGATCAGACGCTTCTGATTTGCCGATCATCCTGTTTGGACAGAGCCTGGGAGGCGCAGTCGCGGTCTCAACTTTAATCCGTCAAAAATGGAATGGGATCGGCGCTGTCATCGTGGAAAGTTCATTTGCGCGGTATCGGGATATCGCCCGCGAAAAACTCGGGTCTTTCTGGCTGACATGGCCCTTTCAATGGCCGCTCTCTTTTTTGATTTCCAATGCTGATTCTCCCGCAGACTTGATTTCAAAAATCTCTCCGATACCGGTCTTGATTGTCCATGGGGATTCCGACGAGGTGATCCCTGTTCATCATTCCGAGGCTCTTTTTAAAGCCGCGCGCGAACCGAAACTGCTCTGGATTGTTCCGGGAGGACGACACATCGATGCGTTCTCACCGGAACATTTTGAAAACCGGAAAAGATTAATTGACTTCCTCGATCAAATTCCAAAAACCCAAAACCAATAATGTTGTCGTGCCTGCAAATGTTTAACTTGCGATTGATTTTATTGCACTGTTCAGATAGTATCTCCCTTGATGGAACCCCTATTAAATTATAAGGCAAGTGTTTTATTCACCTTTTTCATACCTTTATTAATCGTCAGCTCCGTTCATGCCGGTAATTTTGAAAAAGGCTTCGTCGAAAGATCTTCCTCTAGCTATAGTTTAAAGAAATTCATTTTTGAAAACATCGACAACCTTTCAAAGGAAATCGCCCTGGGTCAGGGAGAAACACTGAACATACTCGCGGAATTAATGGAAATCCCGCTGGAAGAAAGGGGCGCTTTTTTTCAAAACCTTCGGGCCCATTACGATACGATCTTCCCCTCGAAGGATGTCACTCCCGCCGAAGTTTTCAATAATATCATCGCTGTGACTTTAGCAAAATAGTATCATCCCCTCCTTTCTTCGTATTAATTCTCCTTGGATTCAATATCCAGGTCCTTTCGGACTCCAGGCTATGAACGTTTATAAAGATCCCAAGTCTCTTTTCCTGCTTCAAATACGAGATCACTTAGGATAAACTGGTTAAAACATGGGGGATTTTGAATATGTTTCGATTTTTGTTCTGGATCATTTTTTTAGCAGTCACATTCTTCGCCGGCTACTATTTCGGTGAGAGACACTCCATTCATTTTGCAAGCCATATTCCTGGCATCCCATCGGAACTCAGTAACAAGGCCTCCCATCTGGAACAGACCCTGAAAGGAATTCGACTCTGGATGGCGCTTAACGATTCAAAGGACCATTTGAATCTCGCTTCAGCGGCCCTTGAAAATAAAAACTATGGAAACGCTGTGACAGAGGTCAAAGAGGCAAAGACAAAGTTGGAAAAGGCGGAAAGTTTATCACAGGGAGAGTTGAAAAAAGAGCTTAAGCCTTTGAATAATCTGATGACAGAAACCGAAGTGAATTTGATTCAGATGAATCCGAAAGCAAAGTCTCAGGTAGAAAGCGCAAAAAAAACCCTCGACAAAATTATTTCAAAATAGGGAATCTTCTTTTCGGCGCTTGAAAAAACAACGATAGGTGGAGGTTTCATTCTTCTGAACCTGGACATAGACCAGTTCCCACCCCTCTTTTCCGATAAAGTTCAGCTGATTGGCCGTTTGAATATCGCTTAACTCTTCGACACGATATTCCCAGCCGGTCATGCTGTCTCCTCATTCATCTCTTTAATCTTTTTAAGATAGGATTCCGGTTTCTCCTGGGGTTCGGACAGGGAGGCAGGCGACCGTTTTCCTAACAGAAACTGTCTAAGCCTCTTATTGCGGATTTCTCTCTTGATCGAGTCGATCATTTTTTTTGCCGCTTCTTCTCCGGCCTTGTAGCATTCGGCTCCCCGATTAAACTCAGCCCAGTGGATATGGCCGACATCCGGGCGAATGACCACATCGGCCTGCCTCAGCTGAATCTCGCTTAAGACATTCCGGGTCATATCGCTTGAACGTAAAACGATTTCGATCCCTCTTTTCAGTTCAGAGGGTTCAAGATTATTGGACGCTTCGATAGCGATCGTAAAGGTAGCACCATTTCTTAATGCCGGTTCGATCGGTACGCGGTTGACCCAACCCCCGTCGATCAACTGCATATTACCAATTTTAACAGGAGGAAAAATACCTGGTATGGCACAACTGGCGGCGACCGCTTCCCTCATCGGACCCGTTGACAAAACAATCTCCATACCCGACAGAATATCGGCCGCAACGCAAAAAAACGGGATTTTGGTATCTTCGATCTTGATATCTTCAATCAATCCATTGAGCGTCCGTTGCAGTTCACCCGCGCTGATAAAAAAACCCCGGTTTAAAGAAATTCCGTAGAAAAGTCCCCTTTTAAAATAGGATTTCATCTGATCGAAAAAGGAAGATTTCTTAACCTGGGTAAAATTTTCTTTGAGGAATTCCAGACGTGCGTGTTTAAAAACCGGACTTTTGAGAAAGCGGATAATTTTTTCCTTGATCAGATTAGCGTCAGGCTCTGTTGCATATAACCCGCCCACAAGTGAACCAAAACTGGTCCCACAGACGAGGTCGATCGGGATTTTTTCATCTTCAAGGACCTTCAAGACCCCCAAGTGGGCAAATCCCCGCGTTCCCCCGCCGCCCAAAACGACACCAATTTTAAACGATTTTTTGGTTTCCATGCTTTGAATGGATCAAGCGGCAGTTTCTCCGGATTTAACGGCCTCTTTCCCCTCTTCTCCTTTTTTCTTTTTTGCCTTCTTATCTTTCATCCGGATAGACTCCAGTTCAATTGTCTTTTTTCTCCGCTGGGTTCTTTTCAATCTTTTCTGCCAGACCCTAAGTGTGGTGGCATCCGAACCAGATTTTTCTTTGTCTCCGGTTGCCTTTATTTTCATTTGGGCCAGTTTCTTCTTTAGGCGAGTTACTTTTTTTGTCAATTCTTCTACTTTTGGCATTTCTTTCTCCTTATTGTTAATTATATCTTATTTTGATCATTGCGTTCTATTGGGCTTGCAGCGACTAATCTTCCAGGCGCTAAAAACAAGCCGGCCGAGCGACGAGAACACCGGATCTGCCCTAATATCAACTCCAAAACGTTGAGAATGGGGCAGAGGCCAGGCCGCAGGAGCAAGGCATACGGAGCGTACACGACACGTACGTGAGTAATGCCGAGCGACGAGAACACCGCATATGCCCTATTATCAGCTCCAAAACGTTGAGAATGGGGCAGAGGCCAGGCCGCAGGAGCAAGGCATACGGAGCGTACACGACACGTACGTGAGTAATGCCGAGCGACGAGAACACCGCATATGCCCTATTATCAACGTTTTTAACCTACCAATCACGGTATTTGGTCTTGTCAATGGCCGTATTACTGCTTTTTGAATAAACGTCATACACGTCATCGCCGCACCAATTTTCTGAATCCGGTTCGTCCGAGTTACACCGTAACCCCCATTCTGCGTTCTTTGTCATGGGGTCAATCGGGATCTTCCGGAGATAACGTGTCACGGTTTCTTTCGGAGAACGGGGATTCTTAACTCCTTTGACCAGAATGTCAAGTGATTTGGGATACCCGGATTCACCAGCGATATCATTGGCAATCGTGCTTCCCTTGTAGGGTATCGTCAAGAAATCCTGATGGAACTCGTCGATCGCCTCTCTTATTGTACGAAGAGTCTGATGAAGTTCATACTCTTTTGCCCGACGTGCCGCCATTTTTGAAAAAGGGATGACCATGGAAGCCAATATCATTATAATCGAGAGGGTAACCATCAATTCCAGCAAGGTGAGGCCCGCCTCTCGTTCCCGATATCGGTTGGATCTCATTGAATCTTGATGACTCCACTCCCCATTCTTACCGGCAAAACCGCCTTTGAAGAATTCAAAAACTTTCCTTCTTTCCCAGCCACAAAAGCTTCCCCTTTTCTCTTTCCAAGAAAAGTGAGTGTGCCAATGGTTCCACTGCCGCTCTTTCCCTCAGTCTCTCCGATACGGACAAGGTGGATATTGACCTGTCCTGTGACTGCATTGACCGACGTGACAAAGGAGGTCTGTTTCCCATCGCTTTTCAAAAAACTCCCTTCAACAGCTCTTTTTAAATCAAGGAGAGCGGGATTAAAACTGAAGGCAATATCTAGCTCCGATAAATCTTTAACATCATTGACCACCAGATCAATGCTTGTTTCCTGGCCCTCAAAGACCTGACTCGAGGAGGGAACGACTTGAAACGAACCGGCGCTCCTCAGTTCCGGAGGTGCGGGCTGGAGAGCTCCCTCATCCGGGCCTTTTGCTCCACCCGGAAGCGGCGGGAGCGGTGGTGTTCCGGAAACCGGCGTTTCCCTCTTCACATCTCCGACGGTTGGGAACTCTGCAAATAGAGGCTTCGTGGAATAACTCTCTTCAGTTCCGGACCAAAACGCCTGCAATTCCTTAGACGGTGTCTCGATACCATGCAAAACACGAGGGGTGATTGTCAATAACACTTCTGTTTTGACCTTTTCGATGTCGACTCCCGTAAAGAGCACGCCTAGAAGAGGAATATCTCCGAGACCCGGAATGATGTTCTTGGTCTTTCGCTCTTCCTCACTGATCAATCCACCTATGACCCCTGTTTCTCCATCTCGAAGGCTCAAAAAGGTGTCCGCAATACGCTGATTGAATTTAAACTGCTTAACGCCCTGACCCAGATCGACCTGGTCTCCCAACGAGGAAACTTCCAGGCTCAGTTTGAGCAACACATCGTTATTCAGATGAATGGAAGGTTCTGCCGATACTTTGATGCCGGTATCTTTAAATTCGGTATTGGTAGCGGTCGTTGGGGTGATACCTGATCCGGGGGCCACGGCGTTCGAAGTTGAACTCAATAGAATCGGAACCCTCTGACCAATATTGATTTTTGCAGCCTTGCCGTCCAGAACCCTGATTTTTGGATTGGCAAGAATCTTTGCATTTGAATTCGTTTTAAGGAAGTCCACGTAAATTTTCGGAATGATAAATTGAAATACCTGGTCATTCAGGTTTTTCAACGTTGCCATATCGATCACGCCCGGGGTAAATTGCACGGTATTCCCCGATGCCGTATTTCCGCCCATGAGCGCGGTGACCCGATTATTATCAAAGGAGAGCCCATAACGGAGCAGATCGGTCCGATCCACCTCCAGAATTTCAAATTCCAGCATGACCTCCCCCGCTCTTCGATCGTTGGCTTCGATAATCTTTTCTGTCAATTTTATTTTATCAGGAGTCTCTCTGATGGTGATTGAATTAAGTTCCTCATTGATCTGGATTTTCCGGATTTCCAGCATCGTCCTCAGCATATCGGCGATCTGCTTTGCCTTGGTATTGGAGAGATAAAAGACCCGGATCATCAAATCTTGATACTGGTCAACTTTCTGTTTGGTTTTAGGGATAATCAAAATCGTATCGTCGCTGATCCGTTTCATAAAGAGCGCATTGGTCGCCAAAATCAGGTTCAACGTCTCTTTAAATGTTGCATCCTTGACAAAGATCGTCACGTTATCGTCCCGGACATCCTTATCAAAAAGGATGTTAATGCCTGCCGTTTTGGAAAGAAGCTCGAACACTTCCTTTAACCTTGCATTGTGAAACTTTAATGTGATCGGTTGGGGAGACTTTAAAGAAAGCTCTCCCCCTTCTTCCCGGGTTGCCTCTTTCAGGACATTCATTTTAACCAGTTCTTCTTTAATCAAATTGTTCTCGGGATTCAGGGCTAACGCTTTCTCCAATTCCTCGACCGCATCGTCGATGCGTCCTGCCTTCAGCATTTTTTGGGAAGAGGTGATCCGATCTTCTGATTCCTTAAACCGGGTCGCCTGGATTAGCGCGGTTTGGTACTCGATCTTTTCCTCATCAAAAGTCATCGCTCTCTTCAGCTCGGCAATCGCTTCGTCATAATTTCCGGATTTAATCAACTCTTTGCCCTTTTGAAAATGGAGTCCTCCTGCCTTTAACCGGGCTTTAACCAGCTTTTCCTTCAATCCCGCATCGTTAGGATGCTTTTTCGCTTCATCCTTATAAAGGTCATAAGCTTCATCCCATTTCTCCTGCTTGACCTTATCATCGGCAAGCCGAAGCTGAGCAGATGAGAAACAGGAAGTCAGAAAAAAGAAACTTATTAGAATGGCGGGCAAAAATTTAGTCATATTCATCCTTCTTATTTTTTTAGTAGCGTTTTAAAATGATTGACGGTTCTTTCGAGCCCGGTTTTGATTGCAATTCTAGGTTCCCAGTCGAGCGATTTGTGGATCTTGGAATAATCAAGACAACTTCTCATCTGTTCCCCTCTTTTCTCGGGTCCATGGATCTCTTTAAGGGAACACTCGGTCAGTCCCTGCAACAGCTTGTAAAGCTGATTCACCGAAGTCTCTATACCGGTACCGACATTAAATGTATCGGTTTGAACTGGTTTGGCATGCATCGCCATCATATTGGCTTCGACGACATCGTCGACATACACGTAATCCCGGGTCTGCATTCCGTTGCCATTTAAAATCGCCTGTTCGTTTCGAAGCATTTTCTGCGTAAAAATGGCCACAACGCCCGCTTCGCCATAAGGATCTTGTCTCGGACCATAAACATTGGCATATCGAAGTGACGTATAGTCGAGTCCGCAATTTTGTTTATAGTAAAACAGGTATTTTTCTCCCGAAAGCTTGCTTATACCGTAAGGACTGACTGGAGCTGTGGACTGGTTCTCGACGGCAGGTATCTGGTTCTGCTCTCCATAAACCGCTCCCCCGGACGAGGCAAATACGACATGCCGTGTCCCATATTTGACTGCGAATTGCATGAGATGAATCAATCCCAGGATATTGACCTGGGCGTCAAATAAGGGGTCTTCCACTGATCGCCGGACATCCATCTGTGCCGCATGATGATTAATCACCTCCGGCCTCTCATTTTTGATAATTCTCTCCAGCTTTGAATGAAGTATATCGCACTTGTAAAATTTTGCAGACTGATGAATATTTCTCACTTTTCCCGTAGATAAATTATCGACCACCACGACTTCATGGCCTTCCAGAATCAGACGATCAACGATATGGGACCCGATAAATCCGGCGCCGCCCGTCACAAGCACTTTCAATTTCTCACTATCCCTTTCTAAAGTGGATCAAGAATTCTTTGTTTCCTTTTTGGCCCAGGATGGGAGATTCGACAATGCCCGCAGAAGAGAGACCCAACCGAATTCCGAAATCTTTGACTTTCTGAACCGCAAGGTCATGCAGGAGAGGATCTTTGACGATTCCGCCTTTTCCAACCAACCCTTTTCCAACTTCAAATTGAGGTTTGATTAACACGATCATTTCCCCCTGAGGCTTCAGGAATCCCAAGAGATTTTCCAGGACAAGCGTCGCAGATATAAATGATAGATCCACGGTAATGAGATCTGCTTTCTCTGGAATCTCTTCTGACTTTAGATATCGTATATTGGTTCTTTCTATTCGAACGACATCCGGGTGATTAAACAGCTTCCAGGCAAGCTGCCCATAACCCACATCCACTGCATAGACTTTGACCGCCCCTTTTTGAATCAGGCAATCTGTAAAGCCGCCCGTTGAGGCTCCCGCATCCAACGCAACCTTGCCAGATACGGAAAGATTGAACGCGTTGAGAGCATGTTCCAGTTTTACCCCTCCCCGGCTGACATAGGGAGATCCTTTTTCTTTGATGACGATCTCAGGTTCCGACACCAGAGCGCCGGCCTTGTCAATCATACGTCCATTGATATAAACCGAACCTGCCATGATTAACTGCTGAGCTTTTTCCCTGCTCGCCACAAAGTTTTTTTCGACCAGATAAAGGTCGAGCCTTTTTTTTGACATGGCGGAAGAGGTCACAATGCGTCATTCAAGAACGAATGGGGTGATACTGCACGACGGTCTCGACACTCTCCTTTTCAGAAAAGGAGGCCCGACCCCTTTTTTTATCAAGGACTCTTTCAATTTGTGCCGTGATGCCCCCCGCATGGAGGCCGATGCTTTCGCGAAGGAGTTTCTGCGACCCCTGCTCGATAAATTGGTCAGGGATTCCCATCTGAATGACCTGCACGCTCAGCTCTTCCCCCTGCAACAATTCCAGGACTCTTGATCCGAATCCTCCGGACAAGACATTTTCTTCAACCGTGACGAGGAAGGAGCACTTTTTCGCAATTTCGATAATTCTATCCCGGTCAAGCGGCTTGATAAATCTGGCATTAAATACACCTGTCGAAATCCCTTTTTTGGCAAGCTCTTCCCGGGCCAAAATTGCCTCCCGGACCATCGATCCGACCGCCAGAATAAAGACATCCGTACCTTCAGCTATAATCTCCCCTTTACCTATCGGAAGAGGCGCAATTTCTGCATCCAGCTGGACTCCCGAAACTTCTCCGCGGGGATACCGGACAGCAGAGGGACCCTCAACGGTTAATCCCGTCTTAATCATCATTCGAAGCTCATTTTCATCTTTTGGCGCCATCACAACCATGCCGGGAATTGCCGAAAGATAAGAAAGATCATAAACACCATGATGGGTGGCGCCATCTTCGCCGACCAGGCCGGCCCGGTCAAGACAAAACAACACGGGGAGGTTCTGAATGGAAATGTCATGGATAATCTGATCGTAGGCTCGCTGCAAGAATGTCGAATAGATTGCCACAACCGGTCGAAGGCCCTCAGCGGCCAATCCACCCGCAAACGTAACCGCGTGCTGTTCGGCAATCCCGACGTCGTACACTCGCGATGGAAAATCTTTCTGAAATAAGGACAAACCGGTTCCTTCCGGCATCGCTGCAGTAATTGCAATAATTCGCGGGTCCTCCTTGGCAAGCCGGATTACTGTTTCAGCAAAAATTTTTGTATAAGAAGGAACCATCGATTTTTTTTTCGGCTCGCCGGTCGCCACATGGAATGCCGAAGTGCCATGAAACGCCGCCTGGTCATTTTCCGCAGGGAGATATCCCTTCCCCTTCTTGGTAATGAGATGAACAAGAAAAGGACCTGAAAGTTTCTTAATGTTCTCGAGTGTCACCAGTATGTGATCCAACCGGTGGCCGTCAATCGGTCCGATATAGTGGAACCCAAGTTCTTCAAATATGATTCCATGTCCGATCAGACCCTTCATTCCTTCTTCAGCCATTTTTGCAACTTTGAACATCGGCTCGCCAATCTTGGGAATATTTTTCAAAAGAATCTCTGTCTCTTTTTTAATCGTTGTAAACACTTTCCCGGTCATGAGCCGGTTCAAATAGGCAGAAATTGCTCCGACGTTTTTTGAGATCGACATTTCGTTGTCATTTAATACTACGATCATATCTTTGCGCAAGGCTCCGGCATGATTTAGCCCTTCCAGCGCAATTCCGGAAGTTAAAGCTCCGTCGCCCACCACTGCGATGACCTTATGCTTCAACCCTCTCTGGTCTCTTGCCTCCACCATTCCCAACGCAGCAGAAATGGCCGTTCCCGCATGACCCACACCGAAAGTATCATAGGGACTCTCGTCTCTTTTTGGAAATCCGCTGATTCCCTGGTACTGTCGAAGCGTTTGGAAGCTGTTATTCCTTCCCGTCAGAATTTTGTGGGGATAAGCCTGATGACCCACATCCCAGACAATGCGGTCGTTGGGTGTGTCAAAAAGGTAATGGAGTGCCAAGGTCAGTTCGACCGCTCCGAGTCCGGCGCCTAAATGACCGCCTGTCGTGGAAACCACTTCGATGATCCTTTTCCGGATCTCTTCAGCGACAAGAGGGAGCTGATCAACCGGCATCTTTCGCAAATCCAAAGGAGACGAAATCTTGTCTAAAAGTTTCATCCTAGTTTTTCCTTTCAATGCAATAATTGGCAATTTCCCGAAGGGGATTTGCGCGACTGTCAAACAAATTGAGTGCTTGTAAGGCCTCGTCGATCAGACTGACCTGAAGGTTTTGGGCACCGTCGAGACCGATCAGATCGGGATAGGTCTTCTTGAGAGCTGTCCTGTCCTTACCCACGCTCTTCCCCAGAAGTTCCCGACTGCCGACCACATCCAGAATGTCGTCCTTAATTTGAAACGCCAATCCCACTTTTTGGCCATAGATCCTTAAAGCTTCCATCTGGCGATTTTCGGCCCCGCCGATTCTTGCTCCTGTTGAAACAGAAGCTTTGATCAGGGCGCCCGTTTTACAGCGATGCAGCATTTCAATCATTTCCAGAGTCACATCAGTTCTTCCTTCGAGCGCCAGATCAAAAACTTGACCGCCGACCATTCCCCGGCTTCCGGCAGCCTCGCTCAGTTCTTCTATGACCTGAAGCGAAATCCGGGGATTTTCAACCGAATAGCGCGACGAAGAGAGAAGATAAAAAGCTTCCGTCAACAAAGCATCTCCGGTTAAAATCGCGATGGCTTCCCCAAATTTTTTATGGACCGTCAGCTGTCCTCTTCGAAAATCATCATTATCCATCGCAGGGAGGTCATCGTGAACCAGGGAATAGGTATGTATCAGTTCGATTGCACACGCGAGAGGAAGTATCCGATCGTCATCGCCTCCTACTGTTTCAAACGACGCGATCGCCAGAATCGGTCTGAGGCGTTTTCCGCCGGCAAACAACGTATAATAGATCGCTTCATGCAATTGTTCCGGGAACCTGTTTTGCGGGGGAAGAAGTTCTCTCAGGGATCGGTCAATTTTATTCCGGCAGGACTCAAGATACTGATTAAAATTCACTCTTGGGCATCCGCGATTTGAAATGGCGCTGTTTGTTTTTCGCCATCTTTATTTTGAATCAGGATTTCCACTTTTCGATCCGCCTCTTCAAGATGTTTCATACAGATCTTCGAAAGGGTAACCCCTTCTTCAAACGAGGCCATGGCTTTATCCAATGGAAGGTCCCCTTTTTCAAGGCTCTTGACAATCTCTTCAAGCCTCGACATCGCCTCTTCAAACTTCAAATTACTCATACTTTTCCCATTGTATATTGCAAACTCATTATACTAAATCGCGAGCGAGAATCAAGCAGAAGCTAACGGGCGCTTTTCGCGCAACGGACTCCGAAATCAGGCTGTGCCAACGTCGGAATCACGGGAAATCGATGTGTCGTTCTCGAAAATGGATTGGCCGATTCCGTCCAGGTGCCACCGCGGAGAATCTTGAATTTTTGGCCGAATGAATCTCTTTTCAACGCGTTTCCCGGATACGGCTCATACCAACTCGAAGTCCATTCCATAACGTTTCCACCCATGTCATAGACCCCATACGGAGAGCGATCGATCGGGAAAAGTCCGGGAGCAACAATTTTGCCTAATTTGGATTCAATGGTATTGGTGATTCCCCTGGAAAATTCGTTTCCCCAAGGCCATTTTCTGGCGTCAGTCCCGCGAGCGGCTTTTTCCCATTCCGATTCGGTTGGAAGCCGTTTTCCCCTCCAGTTGCAATAAGCCTCCGCATCCACTGAAGAGATATCGCTAACTGCTTCATATTCTTCTACGGTCTGCCCGGAAGAGGACGACCATAAAGAAGGCTCACTATAGTGCTTCTTCTTTACAAACTCCCGGTATTCCGAGACCGTGCTTTCATATTGATCTATGTAGAACGCCTTTAGGTATAGGGTGTGTCTGGGAACCTGGTCCACCCCGACTTCTATGCCAAGCAAACCATCTTCCTGAGAAGCGCCCATCACGAAATTCCCGGCTGGAACAAGGACCATCCCCTTCGGCGGAGCCTCGCCAGAACGTACCGAATAACACCCCCCCAGCAGGAGAAGCCAGAACATCAAGATCTTGCTCCTCATACCTAACGTCTCACCTCTTATACCGCTATCGGGCATCCCGTACACACCGGATTCCGATTGAACGGTGCCGTTTGCTCGGTTTCACGGCATAGCTTCTGTGGCTTGTCCGGCTAAAGGGGTGGGCAGGCAGACTCCAGGCTCCTCCCCTCACCACTTTCAAACTTTCACCAAACGCTTCTCTCTTCAGTGAATTGCCAGGATACGGTTTATACCAGGAAGAGGTCCACTCTGCTATATTCCCGCACATTTCCATGACACCGTAAGGAGAGGCCCCCGATGGCAGACTTCCCACAGGAAGCGTCCAGCTTAAATGGCTGTCATCCGTGTTACATTTCTTTTTGTCAAACTGATTTCCCCATGGCCATTTCCTGGCGTCGGTTCCACGAGCGGCCTTTTCCCATTCCGCTTCCGTCGGAATTCTCTTTCGTCTCCAGGTACAATAGGAAGCCGCATCTTCATAATCGACGTAGCTGACCGGGTATTTTTCCTGATCTTTGCTCGGATGTCCTTTTTCCCACCGATAATAAAGAGGGAATCGGGGTTCGGACGGTATTCGATGTCCCGTGGCCTGAACGAAAAGATCGTATTGCTGATTTGTGACTTCATAGCGGTCGATTTCAAACGCGGGAAGATTGACCTGATGGCGAGGAATTTCATCCACGCCGACATCAATCCCAATGACGCCATCCTGTTCATCACTCCCCATGATAAAGGGTCCGGCAGGTATATAAACCATTTCAGAATCTTCTTTTTCTCCCCGGAGGGGATGACGGGTCAGCAGGAGAATGGCCGTTGAGAGGGTCACAATCAATAGAAAGGCGTTTCGCTTGCGCAAGGGCATCGGGTTAAACTTATCGCGGGCGTGATTTCAAGATCAGAGTTTTATGCCCGGTCGTCGAAAAGGAAAACGTTCCGGACGTCACGTCCAGTTCTCTCACCTGGCCAGTTTCTGTATCCAGGATGTCGTAGATTACCGGCCCTTTTCCGGTTTCATGATGGACCTCCCGCCACTCCACGACCGTCATGACATGGGGAGGGGCTATGACCTGGATCTTCCATTCCTGCGACGGATTTGAAGAACGGATATCCCACCAGAGATTGTGTCTGGGCACGCCATCCGGAAGCAAGGACTCAAAATAGACGTCAAAAGGTCCATTTAACATCGCTTCAAGATCCAGCGGATCCGGACCATCTTGACCCTTTTTCCAGAGTCCCGCACGAAGTTCACTCTTCAAAATGGAATGATTAGCCTCTGATTTAAAAGTGAGAATTAATGTCGAGTCTTCTCCCCTGACCTTCATCGGAAATAAAAAAATAAATAGAAAAAGAAAGATCGATGTATAACTTTTCATGGGCAGGATCCCGTTCCATTTAAATAAATGAGGTTATATCCTGTATCCCCCGCCAAAAACTGGAGCCAGTACCCGTTCCATAAAGAGAGTATGGCCGGAGGCTGATAGTTCGGATCGGAAGGCGGAAGGATGTCCTGATACCTCTTGGCGATATATTGAGTGCCGTCGAAGGAATAGATGGCACTCCCTACCCAGCCATTGGCAACGGCCGTGCCGAAAGAAACCGAAGCACCGCTTCCATGCCTGACGCAGGTATCTTTCAAGTAAATCGGATAGAAATAGGGATTTCCGATCAAGTTCCATCCTGATGCGAGAGGAATCGTCACGTCAGCGGCCGTTTCAGGTACTCCCAATAAATTCCCCCCCGAATCGGTTCCTCTTAAAATACTGTTGTTTCCCGCTGCATAGAGGAAGTAACCTTCTCCTTCCGTAACCCGAGAAGGGACGGAATACATATCGCTTGTCCATAGATAAAGCGTGACCGGTTTGGATACATCATTACCAAAGACCGAGGTCGGGTCATTGACACCGGAGAGGCGATAGGGAACGCTAACCAGGTTGTACCCCGAGTGTAAAGCAGTGTGGCCCGGACAGTTCGGACAGATGGATATCGACGAACTGTTACTGGCCTTGTCAACTGCCTTGATGGCGAAATAGTATACGGTATTGGGATCCAGACCCGTCACTTCAAAAAGTTCGTGGTTTCCGTAGGCAAGCGGAAAAGGCGCATTGGCGACCTGTTTTGCATTTTGAAATTCGATTTGACGCCCCGAACTAGTCAAAGTCCCGTTTTCCACAATTAAAAGTTCAGAATACCGAATGTCATATTGAATGGCCTTTCCGATGGAACCATCGTCACCAGTCGCCGTCCATTCCAGGACAACTGAATTCTTATTCGTTCCGTTGGGGACAACGGTCAGGTCGCCAATGGTACCCGGAGGGGTGAAATCAAATACCGAAAGCGTTGTATCGGAAGGCACATTGGAGATTCCTGCCGTATTTTCGCGAATCACTCCAGAAATCGTATCGGTCGAAAAATTGATCCCTTTAATCGCATAATAATAGGTAATCCCAACCGAATTAGAAAGGAGATTGGTGACAGCAAAGGACTGGATCATCCCGCCGCTGAGAGGCGCCGGAAGCGAGAGCACCTGTGACGCGTTCTTGAATTCAACCTGTTTCGTCGGATCAGAGATGGCGGTGCCGTTTTCCACAATTTGAAGCCTCGAATACCGGACATCGTATTTCGCGACGTTCGATGGTGCCGTCCAGCGAAGGGTCATCGAATTGGCACCTTTTCCAGTAATTGAAAGGTCCGCAATCGCGGCGGGTGTCGTACTCACCGTCGTTCCTCCATTATTCACGCAGGAGGTATTCATCATTGCCGGGTAACATTGTGTCGAAGCATTAACTGACGCGGAAATCGAATCGATGGTCGAGAAATTAAGAGCATTTCCCGTACATCGGAAAGTCACGCTGTCCATGCCCTGGGGCCCGCATACCTTCAAGGCAAAATAGGTCGTTCCGGCTGGCAGGTCGTTGAAATTGAAGAATTCCCTGACGCCCGACAGATGAGGAGCTGAAAGACCGTTTCGGCCTGTTCCGTCGCCTGCCAAAACGGGATTAGCAAGATCAAAGTTGACGCTTGATATCGGAGAGGAAGACCATCTCAGATCATAGGCAGCGCCGGTCATGGAATAGGTACTGCTGATCCATGGAGCGGTCCAGGTCAATTGGACACTCCAGACGTCGCGCTTAAATATCCGGTCATAGTAGGAGCTGAGCGAGCCCGGGACAACAGCCAAATCCTTTACGGCGGAAGGCGCAAAAACGGCTTGTCCACCCGATGCGGGAATCAAAGCGGGCGGATTGATCGACGAAACAGAAGATACATTCCCCGCCCGGTCCGTCGATTCGATCGTGAAATAAAGCGTTCCCGCCGGGAGTCCCGACAGCGTGTAAGAAACCGAGTAGGTGGACGTGATGACGGGTACCGGAATCAGCTGTCCCGGAAGGAGCGTTACTTTTTGACTGGTCGGGATATTTGCAAAATCGGTATCCGAAGTAACCGGAGTCGTTGAATACCCCAGAATATAGCTCGCCGGCTTGCCCAGATCACCGTCATCACCTGTTGGAGTCCAGGAAAGCGTGGCTGATCCCCCGGAAACCGCAATCACCCTTAAATCCGACACCGGGGAGGGAGGGATGTGGTCGGGACTAAATGCCGGCATAAAGGGCTCGCTGTAACCGGTATAGGATTGAAATGGTCCAATTGCGCTCTTGAGAGAACCGGAAGACGAACTACTCAAAACCTCTTTGTCAACCCAGGAGCGGTTGCTCCAGATATAATGATGGTAGTGGGTAATACCCGGATCGGTCAAATGAGTGGTCGGATTTTCAGAGATGGTACAAGCAAAGACATTGGTCGTGTCAGGATTTTGATCCGGATTGGCCGTCGGTAAATAGATTGTGATCGGCTGGCCAGCCAGCTCCAGAAAAAGGTCGTTGGATGAAGGTTCCTGGATCAATTGAATCCAGCGCGGTACCAGGTCTCTTCCGACAGGGGGGACTAATTCATCGGTGGACCATCCACTGACTGGATCCCATCTCTTGATTCGTGTCCCGTAAGGAAATGGCGTAACCGGATTTCCGAACTGATCCCTGAATCCACAGGCATTGACTGAGGTGGCGCTTCCAAATACCGTCACGAGAGCGCCGGAATCTTTCTCCCAGGCAAGGTCAAAATTTCTTCCTACGTTAAAACTCGGATCCGGAATAAAGGTAGAAGGGTCGACGTTAAAAAGGAGGTCGTCACTGACCACCAAGGGGACTCCCCACGTCGCAAGTCCATTGAGGTTCCATAACTGAACATCATAGTTCCTGCCATCGATCGAAGCCGTTCCCAATGCGATCTGGTCGGAATTCGGATCTCCCGCAAGTTTAAAGTAGACCAGAGAAGTGGCTGACGATGCCGCCGATTGATTCGCGCTTGCGGTTGACGACCACGTGCTCCCGCTCCAGATCGCATATCGCGGCGTCGAGTCACCTGCTATTCCCCAACTGGCTATCGCCCTACCTGATTGATGCTCATAGGCAATGTCAAACGGCTGTCCAATGATCGGCGGAAGACAGGTCACACAAAGATTGATATTGTCCCCCGAAAGTCCCAGATTGAAGGTCTGCTCAGATCCAAATGAGGTTCCATTCCACACCAGGAGGTGAAGAACCGCCTGGGTCACCGGACCATTAATTTGATCAAAATTTCCGGATAGATAGGCCAGTATGATTTCGCTGCTTTTCGGATCGGGGTTTGGTTCAAGCCGTACCCACAACGTATCACCCGAAGACGAGGCCGGCACAGACTGGGGCGTGCTCCAGCTTGTTCCATCGGTTCGGGTAAACTGGGGCAATACACTTCCGGACGGTCCGTAAACTACCAGACCCCGTCCGGTAGCCGATTCGTAGGCGATATCAAATGCACGCGAGAAAGAGGGAATTGGGACTCTGCTAAACGCCGTTCCCCAGGTTGTTCCATTCCAAATCTGCAAGGTGAATGCGGAAGTATTCAGTGTTCCCAGAATTTTTTCTGACGAACGGGCACCGGGAAGATTGGCATTCGGAAAAGCGCGTAAAACCGTCCAATTCGGCGGAGCCGCCGCCGAAACCGTATTCGACGCTTCTGCACTCCATGGCGCCGATCCGCTCCAACTCCGGTATGCCGGATAAGGTGAAGTGGAAAGAGACCCGTAAACATCCAGCGCGGTATTGGTCTTGGTCCCTGAAACGATTTGAATTGTGGTGCAGGCCATGCCGCCATCCGGATTTAAGATACAGATCGAACGGCTTCCGGGAGCCGCATTGGGATCGACAGCGATGCCGCCATTCACCGCATTGCCTGAAATGACATTGGAGCTACTGACCTGGATATCGGAAATCACGCCAATAGCATAACGTCGCTTATCATAGGGAGTCGAAGTCTGCCAACCTGTTCCACCCGTTGTTGGCCAGGGATTGGTGAATAAATTCGCTTTTTTGGCACTGACGATTGATGTCCCCTCATCATAGGTCAAAGTTGTTCCCCTCCCATTGACGTTCACCATGAGCCAATAATTTCCTGGAGACAATGTCGTCAAGGAAACCGGTATGGAATTAAAGGCATGTGCCTTTAACGTCTGGTTTATAGAAGAAACAAGTAAAGTGCCCGGAGATCCGGCGTTATCTGTATAAATTGCTGCGTTTCCAAGTTGGTTGGTCGGGTCCAGGGAATCGACGTAAAAAGATATTCCAACAAGATTGGCCGTCTGGGTAATGTTAAAACGTGATCCGGTCATCTGATTGGAATCGGGCCCTTCCGTAACACCGCCGGACGCTATCCCGAGTGGGGGAAGTATCGCGGTTACTGCAAAGGAGGAGTATCTTCGGTCAAGCAGGGGTGTGCTTGGAAGTACAATGGGCCAGGGAAACGTTCCATTTGTTCCATAGGACTGGGCAAACTGAATTCCTTTATCCAGACCGGGCGAGACCGAATCGTAGCTGAATTTTGTCCCCTGTCCGTTGGCATTGGCCACGATCCAAAATGTATTACTGATCGCCGTGGTCAACTGAAAATTAGTCGGCATGGTGAAAAAGTTAAATTGCTTTGACAGGAGATTGTTATTAATCCTTCCATAGGTCATGCGATTGACCGGGGCACCCGTCGCGGGATCACTATCGTAAATTGCCAGATTGGCTGATTTATTGGTTGAATCGACACTGTCGACATAGAGGTAGACACCCTTTAAGAACGTCACTGCTGAAATCGCAAAGGTATTTCCTCCCGTAATATGGTCCAGGTCATCTCCCGGCAAATCAGCCGTTGCGCCCACCTGTCCGGTACCGAGAATCGGCTGATACGAGAGGGTCAATGCATACCGGTTTCCTCCTGGCACAGGGCTCCAGGAAACTCCCGTGCCAGAGGCCGGCCAGTTTCCGAATGATTGGGGTACAGAAACGGAGAGACAGGGATTATCCCCGTTGCAAGTGGCCTGGTTCGCATCGTAAGCCAAGACAGTTTGGAGGCCTTCGGTGTTAAAGAACACCCAGTATTTCTGACTGGTATCCAGAATAATCGTGGAAGGCAGACTAAAAGTCATCGTACAGGGATTATTCACACAGAGGGCTGAATTCAGCGGTGTGACTGCGCTTGTCGCAATAAGATTTAAAGGTTGTCCGCTTCCATTGTCTGAATATATTGCCATCTGTCCGTTGATATGGACCGGATCGGCCAAAGAGATCAACACCGAAGCACTCTTCAATAGAACGAAGGGTTTGGATGCGTTGGGAAATTTAAACCGGTTTCCCGTCATTTTATTTTGATAGAGCGCCGAGGAGGTTCCTCCGGCGCTATCCCATCCGAGTGACTGTGTACCATTCGAAATCGTAACCGTGCCTCCCGTCTGAAAATCATTCCCGGTGACCACGATATTCTGGATTGTTCCCTGGGTTATCGTACCTGGAGTGATGCTAATAATGGACGGGCCATAATTGACTGTAAACAGATTTGCAAAAGTATAAACCTGACTCGTTCCGCTGTCGGTCACAATGATGTCTCGATATCCAGTCGCCGCATTGGAGGCAACACTCACCTGAATTGAGAATTTCGTCAGGTCGGAATTTAGAGCTACAGGCGCCCCTGCTGTAACCCCCCCGGTGCCTGAGAATGAAACGGTAAAATTGGCGGGAAAGTTATATCCGGTCAACGTGACAATTTGATTCGTCGCACCTTGTCCGAGGTTATTCGGGGCAAGCGTCGTAATATTGGGCGGATTCGATGAATTCCGCATGATCTGGATCAAGAAATTTCCAATTACCAAAGAACCATCGGGATTGGTAATCGTCAAAGGATAGGTGCCCGGAACCGCAGTGTTTGAAATCGTTCCAGTTGCCGTCAGTGTGTCGACGCCAGTCGCCAGACTGTGGCTGACCGTCGTCGTATCAGACTGAGTTTGAATAAAACCAGGGAAAGACAGGACTGAAAAATCTTTAATCAAATGACCACTTGCAGATATTTTGATTGAATGCCCCTGTGTTGTCGTTAAGGGTGACGAGGTCACAAATCCAGTCTGATTTGGAGGATCGAAAAGCTGCAAGGTCGATGTATCCAATGTCGGAAAATTTCTAAAATAGGAGTCCGCCAGAAATGTGTAGTTGGATGATAAATTCGGAGAAGAGTGAATCGTATATTCCACCCAGGAAGCCGAATCTCCATCCCAACGAATCGAGGCCACCAGACTGCTCTGAGAAATCAAGGTCCCCAGAATATCTCCGTAGCGGGGATCCGAAGTGAAACTGATCGAACTTAATATCGGGAGTCCTCCTGTTGATATGGTTGAAATGCCTGGGACCGCCGCATCGCCATTCCAGATACCCGATTCATCCCGAATTTGATAATGCAGGCCGCCTGAAACACCATTCGTATAGATAGAGAAAAGTTGACTTCCGGTGCTCCCTTCCTTCCAGAGAAGGTCAAAGACATTCCAGTCAAGCGAAGTGAAGAGCGTTGTCAAATTTGAATTGATGGTATAGACGCCGTTCACGTTCGATGAGGAATAGACGCCTGTCGGCCAGGTCGTCCCGTCCCAAATCTCTGTTTTGAGGAGACCGTATCCGGCATTCATTTCAACGGTTCCAAGCGCGATTTGATCCGACGCTGGATCGGAACGTAACTGCATTCTAAATAACTGGCTAGTTGTCGTCGTTGTACCCGTCGTGGCCGCAAACGCGCTGGCCGTTCCGCACGCGGGAACGGCGCTCCAGAGACAATATTTTGCCGTACCGCTATTTTTATCAAGCCAGGCGAGCATTCCGGTTTTACTCTGCTGCATATAGGCAAGATCAAAAGTCGACCGATCAAGCCGAATCGCTGCAGAAACCGGCAAAACCGAACTATTCGCAAGAGAAAAAAACGCATTTCCATCCCATTGGTCGACATAGAGAGTGCTATTAATTCCGTTGGTCGTTAAAAAGGCCAGCAGAATCTCGTTTTTTGTTCGATCAGGATTGGCCAACAAAACGGCTGAATGAAAATAGCTCCCAATCGCAAGGTTGGCCAAAGCCTGTTCGGTTCCCCAACAGGGGACCGGATTGGGAGAGCAATCCGAAGCATCCTGGAAGAGCTGCCGATAGCCTATCCCGCTGGCCGTCCCGTATACAATGAGTCCCTTACCTGATTTCGACTCATAGGCCATATCAAAATCTTTGGAGTTGAGATAAGAGGGCACCTGGAGCTGTGTTCCCCACGACCCGCTGTTCCAGACCTGAAAATCAAGCGAGGAATTCACCTGATGTCCCATGATCTGTTGAAAAAGAAAAGGATGAGGTTGAACAACCATTTCAGCCGGATAATAGTACGTCTGATTGGAAGGGAGGATTGTTCCCTCCGTCGACCACTCCCCGTTCCAAAATGCATTGAACGGAATTCTGACCCCATTCGTAAGGCGGGGGTCTTCATAGACGGTCATCGCGGGCGTCTTGCTCCCCATCACCCATTGCACCAGGAATGCTGAAGCATAGTCAGTGCTGCCTCCGTCCGGATTGGTAATCGTAACCCCGTTTAGAGCGGGGACCGCGGCACTGGAGACGGTGATATTGGCCGTCGCTACTGTTCCGGCGCCATTGATATAAAACGAATTGACCGAAAAATTCCCGGACAAATTAGCGCCATTCTGAAATCCAGACCCATTGATCTGGATGGTTGTCGTCCCTCCTTGTTGAACAGTCGCCAGCGCGGGAGAACCCGTCGCAGGATAAGGCGTGACGGAAGTGATCACTGGAGGGGCATTAATGACCAATATGCCACTTCCTGTTGAACCATCCGGGTTGGTAAATGTCACCGTCACCGGGCCGGCGGGCGTGGAACTGGAAACATTAAGATAAAAAAAGACATTCGAACTGGAAAAAAACTGAACGTTTGACTGAATGATTCCGGCAGTACCGCATTGATTATCAAATGGATCGCTGCCGGACAGTTCATTCGGTGTGGTCAGCGTGGTGTCTGAAAACGTCACGCTGACACCGCACTGAAATCCGGTCCCGTACACGGCAATATTCTTTGCGACCGCACCCTGTCCCACCGAAGCCGGGTTCATGGGATTGTTCGAAAGGAGTTGGGGAGCACCCAGGACCAGAGAGGAATAAGAGAGCAGGATGACCAGAAACATCAGAATCTCGATTGATTTCCGATTCATCCTCAAAATATTTTTCAAACTCTGTCGATTCAATTTATCCTCTTGTGGTTCCACCTGCGCACCAATGCTGGGTGGTTCCATTCGTACGGCCGTAATGGCAGGTATTCATAATTTCATTGTGACAACGCAAAAAACATTGAAACTGCTGATTCGCTGCGTCGTAGGCCCATCTCGGTTTTGAGGCGATGGTCCCTTCCACTTTCGGACTGAAATTGATCAAATGGGTATCGACGATCCCGTCAATAATGCCATCTTCCCCATCGGGCGGGAGACAAGGATAGGTCACGCCAGAGGACACGCCGGTGCAGGTCACGCTATTTTGATCTGCCCGGGTCCCCAGGCCATCACCATATTGTGTATTTTGAGCCTCCACATTGCTATGGACGTTGTAGTGGCATTCGTGACACATCGCTCCGGTCCATTGCAAATGGTACATATGGAGATTGCCGTTCCATCCTTCATCGGCACTGCTCGTCACGGCTTTATCGCCGTAAAAGTTCGTCCAGGAGGGATCATAGCGATTGGCCCCCGGCTCCGACGGATCAAAGGCTCTTCGGTCATGGCATTGAAAGCAGAGCAGGAAATTGTCGAAATGACTCCGCGTCGCCGTAAAAGACCCGGGAGCACTGCTGCCGTCGCTTGTCGCACAGCCGGGCGGATTCGGGACCTGGTTGAGATCGGATCCTTCAAAACAGCGCGTCGGGTTTTGTATGTCGGTGTTATATCGATTTCGAAGAATCCGGATAAATTTGGAGCCATGAGGACCCACCGGTTCATAGGCCGGAGGGCTCCCGGGTCCGATGACGGCTTTCAGAGGACTAAATGCCGAGATCGTATCGGTCACTCTCAGATTCGACTCGGTGACCGGACCTTTTACCGCACTGGTGGCTTCGCTGTTATGGCAATCGGTGCATTGAATCGTGACATTTCGAAGCGCCGCCGCCGGATTGGCGCAATTCAGATGAAAACTTTCGGTCAATTGATTGCAAAGCTGGACTGTTCCGTTTCTTCCGGCCGCTGCAACCGGGTGAAATGAGGCATTCACCGTCTGCTGGCTATGATCCGGCAAGGTATTGTCCGGCGTATTGGGATTGAGTTCTTTTCGTTTATTGCTGAATCCCCTCAAACTGAAATCGGCATTGATCGGCCGGAAGTCTCTTGGATCAGAGCGCATAAAGGTATCATCCGGAAAACGGTCACCGTTGAAAATATTATTGTAGCTGTTTCCATGACAACGGAAGCAGACTTCATAGACATAGGGTTCCCGGTCATTCCCGGGAACGCCATGACCCACGACCAATCCGTTGATATCGATTCCTTTCATTCCCTTAAGCCGGTTTCCCGGTTCCACCTGATGGGGATTATGGCAGTCGGTGCAGGTCACATGGGGATATTTGTCGCCCGCAATCAGGCCGGGAGCAAATTCATTGTTGACCGGAGGCGCGGAACTTCCGAGTTCCACCCCTTCCTGCGGTCTTGCGACAAAGACCGGCTCATGTTTTCCCCCGTGCCCAAGCGTAAGATTCATTGCGCTCCCGCATTCCGGAAAGGTCCCCGGCGTATTGGCTTTCGGGTCCCAGCTCGTATAGCAATTGGTGTTGCCTGTCGGGTTGATGTCTTTTGAAAACTGGCTGTTAATATCGGGTGCAACTTGTGCTGTTTTAAATCTCAAATTTCCCGGATTTGTCGGATCTCCCGCAAGGAGGGCACTTGTGGGATACCCATTATAGATATTGGGCGAACCCGCCGGAGCATTGTTGGGAGAATGACAGAGGAAGCAGGTTTTCTCCGTGGCGTCCTGTCCGAATTGATCGACTCCTTCCCGATGAATTCTCTTTGCACCCTGAGCCGTATGAGGGTCATGGCAGTTCCTGCAGGCAAACTGATCAACCGTGTGGGTACCGTCATAGTCGTAGGGATTCGAAACGGAAGGATATTCTGTATGAAGCACTTTGCTCGTCTGATGGGTACTTCCGATCCAGCCGGGCTTGGCATGGCAATAAAGACAGATGATCTGTTCACCGGGATGTTCCGGAGGATTATTAAAGATACTGGCTCTCAAAAATTTCGGATAGTCGACCTGATGCGGATTATGGCAGGAGGTACATTGAACCGAGTCGTAGATCTTGATATTATCCCCCGGATATCTCGCTGCGGGAGAGATCGGCGTATGGGCCGTTACGGTACTTCCGGGACCCAAAACCGGTCCGGGATCAACCAGCTCGGTATCCAAAGCGGCCAGAGCGGAGTCAAATTTAAACGAAACCGGATGGGTATTTGTCAGGTTGGTCCCGAGTCTTCGGGTATCCCCGGTCAATTCTCCACTTCCGACGGGCATCGTATTCTGAGGAAATCCGCGCAACGAGGGATCCTGTTGCGGACCTCCCTGATACACGTCACCCCCTTGATAACTCATGGTAAAAGAGCTGTTGTTAAACTGCGCCAAAGAGATGTTTGCAGGATCAATATACCCTCCGGAACCCGGCTTGTTCAGTACCGCTCCGAGCGCTACGGTTCCGTCATGGCAGGAGAGGCAAAGCCTCGAATATCCTGTCGGAGCGCCGAGATTGAGTTGCCCGTCAAATGATTTGCTCCAGACCTGGTCATAGAGCGTATATTGATTGGAAGCAAGCTGCCGGTTCCATAACGGAGCCTGAAGAAGATTCGAAGCGACCTGGCTTGCCCCATGCGGGGTATGACAAAAGACGCAGACTTCGGCCGTTTGAGAGGTAAAGACACGGCGCGGGTCCTGTCCCGCGGCACCCTTGGGAAAAATCTCCGGATGTTGGGTCGGATCCGGGGGATTGGCAGACAGATTGTGACGGGTATTAAGAATATCTTCGTGTTTCGTAATCGAAGGAGGCGCTCCGGGAGGCGCCTGTCCCATTCCAGGGAGTGCAATAATAAGTAGAAGAGAGATCCGAATCAAAAATCTCAACAGAAATTTCATCGTGACTCCCCGTCTGCTTCCGCAGCGTTGATCAGCTGAAATACCTGAACCCTCTGGTTGTAGCTATCGGAAACATAAATCTGGTCTTGAGAGACCGCGATACCGCCCGGGAGCCAGAATTCCCCTTCGTGATTTCCCGCTCTGCCAAAATTCATCAAAAATTCCCCTTTATCGTTGAACATTTCGACGGTATCGTAGAGTCCGTCCACCGCGTATACAATCCCATGGGTGTCCACGGAAATGCCTTTCAATTTCGAAAAACTTCCGACCCGTTCTCCAGCTGAACCCAGATGCCGAATAAATTTCCCGTCCGGAGTAAACCGCTCAATTCTGAAATTCATGGAATCCGCGACATAGATGTCTCCGGTAACCGGGTGAACGGCAACATGCGTTGGAAAATTAAATTCTCCTTCACCTTCTCCCCTTTTTCCAAACTCAAAAAGCTTTTCACCTTTTAAACTATAGGCGCCGACATGATGTGCCCCGGTGTCCACCACGTAGAGAACTTTTCTTTGACGATCGATCGCAATTCCGGTCGGTCTCAAAAAAAGTGTCTCCCAGGCTTTCACAAATTGTCCTCCGGAACCAAACTGGAAGACCCTTCTCAACTCCGAATCGGTGACATAGGTCATCTTCTCCGCATCGACTGCGATTCCGACAGGACTTCTCAATCTCTCAGCCGACAATTTAAAAATCTGGCGATACTTCTTTTCCGAATAATCAAAAAGGTGAACCACCTGAAGTTCCATGTCCGTCACCCATATTTTTTCCTGATTCTCGACGAATAATCCATAGGGACGAATCAGTCTCGGAGAGATCTCTTCCCCGAAGAGGAAGCTCACTGCCCTTTTGAAAAACCCTTTGGGAGGGAGAACCTCTTTTGCATCAACAATACTCCGGATATATCTGACCCTGGGAGGATCCGGGGGAAGGGGCCATGAAATATTCACGGCCTCCTTTTTCTTTTCTGTCGCACAGCCCGCCAGACTGACGGCAACGAGAAGGGATGAAAGGGTCAAAAGAATCATTTTCGTTTCCATTAAAAGGGACGGATCGCTCTGACCATAAACTGCTGACTCGTCGTCACCATCGGTCCGGTGTCGTTTCTCAAATAATTGAATTCAGTGCTCAGCATGAGTCTCCCCAATTGATGACTCAGCTTGGTTTGCCCCTCAAACGTCTTCTGGGTATATTGATCTTCCCTGTCGTCGACCATTTCTTTGAGGCCGAACGCAAGATTCCCGTTGTCCCACGGCCTGACCGTACCTGTAAAATCGATCGACGCGATATTGGCATCCCCGCCATAAAGTCCATTGGGATAGCTGATATGGGAATAGGTTCCCAATAACGTAAACATGCCTAAAAACTGATAGGTCCCATGGAAATCTTCCGATAGGGTTTTCCCCCCTTCAACACCATAACCACTGATATCGAGCCAGGTTAAAGTTCCATCTAAAAAAAGTGAATCGTTGTAAAAGAAAAAATTCCTGAAAAAATGGCTGTCCGCCGATGCGGACACCCGTGTCTCCTTTTGGTCATCGGATTCGGCCGGCACCTCCCTGTTAATAGAGGTCAGGGAACCATTCACTCCCAGATGAATAATCTGCGTCTGCGTGTTATCGATTCCGCCCGAAACGGAAAGTATCCGGTCTTTCGAGACCCCCAGTCCGGTCGATTGATTTTGGGCCATGCTGCCCGCCACGCTTCCATTGACCCGAATCAGGGCCAGCGTCCGATTATACGATAACGCGGAATTAATCAAAATCTGGCTATTTTTTGAACTCAGACCTCCTCCTTCAATCTCGGTCAATCCGAGTCCTCCTCCCAGTGTCAAGGTCCACCCAAACGCGGGACGTACAATGAGGGAGCTGTTCCCAAAAAGAGAGTCGGTCCTGGATGCGCTCGTTTCATACCGGGCAAACTGACCGTTGTTGAACCAGTCAAGATAACCGGTCGGATGGAAATTGAGGCCTCCTCCCATCAGATACCTTTTGAAGTCTCCCATCCCGGGAGATTCATTGAAATCAAGCCGGAGAGATCCATCCCAAAACTTGTTCGGAAGATAATATAAATTAAGACCCGCCGCATTTTCCTGATAGAAATTGAATCCGGAAGAGGTTCCTCCGCGCGTCGCGTAATTCGCGTAGGCTCCCAGCGTCAGCGCCTTGGTCACCGCACCGTTTAAATTAAAATTAACGCCATGGGACCAGAACGATTCGTCATTTAACTCATGGGTTTGATTGTAAAGGTATCGGGCATTCAGATTGAACTCCTGCCATTTTCCTCCAGTATCCACTGACAGAAAGTCGGAATCGGACGTCGGAAAGAGTCCGTTCAGATCGCTGGTGTAGGTAGAATGGCTTCCGTTAATCCCGATCCTCGGGAGGTACAAAGGCGAGTAGTACCAGCCGAACCCGTACGTGGTAATCGTATCGTGAGAGACAAAATCGAATTGGTTTTCCCGTTCCGTTTTCTGGGCATAAAGGGTTATCGGGGAGATCATGGGAAGTAAGGAAAGATTGATATTGTAATCTTTGACAATATAGCGCCGGGCCTGTTCCGAGTTTCCCGAATTGTCGGTCTGATCATCCACCCAGTTAATTCCCCCTGAAAAAAAACCAAGACGGGAATCCAGCAAATTCTCTGAATACCTCAAATTATACCTCTGTTCGATCTCATGACTTGAATTTTTTACGCCATTCTGATCCATATCGCGGTAGATATATGCCCCTTCAATCGATCCGGTCAGGGCGCCATTCAAAAGTGCTGCCGCGCTTTGGTCTGGAAAAAAAAAGAGAATTAAACCGAAAATCCAAAAGGCGCTGAAAAAAGAGGACCGGAAGATTTTTAGAATCAGTTGTCGGCCTGCCGATGGCGTCATAGGGGTCGAATCTTTTCTATTTTTGCTCAATCTTGATGATCGCCTGACTTCTTAATTCCCTGATCCATTCTTCGGATCTTCTGGCCTCTTTTTCCTGAATCAGCCTTTTTTTCAATAGCTCCGGATTAATTTCTTCCCACAAATAGGGTTTCGGCGGAACTTTTTCTACGATTTGAATCAACGAAAAACCGTATAAGGTCTGAATCGGAGCGCTGACTTCTCCCACGTTAAGAGAAAAAGCTTCTTTTTCAAATTCCGCCATCGCCATTTTTCCCTGAAATTGAACTTTGAGATCACCTCCAAAATATCTCGACTCGGGATCGGAGAATTTTTCGACAAGCGCTTCAAACCGCTCTCCCTGTTTTGCCCGTAGAGAGAGTTCCAACGCGTTCTGATATCCCGCTTTCCATCCCTCATTGGAACTGGAGGGGTCAACCCTCACTAAAAGGTGCCGCAATCGAACCCCCTCCGGGCTCATAAAATCGAGCGGATGCTCCCGATAGTAAATTCGGGCGTCCTCCTCGGAATAGAGCGACTTTTCATATACCTCTTTCCGAATCAGCTCATCCGGAGTCAAATTCCTTTTTTTTGCCTCCTGCACAACGAGTTCTTTTCCGATGAGGTGATCCAGGACATCCCTTTTGATCTCGTCCAGTCTCTCTGGAGAAAATTCACCATGCCCTAAACTCGACTTCGATTTTTTGAGCTCTTCCTGGAATGCCGGGAAGCGAATGGGAGTACCATTGACTTCCGCAACAACTCGGGTCTCCTCTTGCTCCTCCGCAAAAATTCTAATACTCGTTCCGCTTATTAAAATAATGAATATAAAAAATACTATTTTTGATGACAACTTAAACATAGGGCGCTGCTTGCGTTCCGATCGTTCATATTGGCTCCGGGCCGGTTCGGATCAGGTGCCCGTAAAAATCGTGAATTGTTGACGGTCATGGCAGAAACCGGATCCGTTAATGCCGGCTGTCCCAATGGCCGGCTGGCTTCATGCGGATTGTGACACGACGCACATTCGATATAGGGCGTATCGGGATTGGTCGGATCGGATGGATACGCCCGAAGCCGGTCTCTCTTGTCAGGCTGTAAAGCCCCATCCCGGGTAATCCAGAAAACATGGTTGGTCCCGGAGCCCGCGGCATGTCCGTCACCGCCGGGCGCGATATTGATATTGGAGAGGATCTGGGTAAATTGAGGATCCGAAGCAGGAATCGCCATTCCGACCGGATGATCGTCGGAAAGATCCGCCGTCAAATTGGGAAACGGGGAAGTGCCTCCGATATTCCCGTTGGGAGTCTTTCCGTCAGAACCAAAAAAGATAAAGCCGCCCGCCGTGTTATCCGTTCGATTCCCGGGTTTAAAGGTTTTAAGGGAAGGATCAACACCCGGACCCGAAAAATTTAAACCGATATTCACGCCCGGCCCTCCGGACTGAAGTTTATTGCTGACAAAATAACCTCCTGATCCCGGAGCATTGATCA
>JACQBW010000022.1 GCA_016194305.1 Nitrospirota bacterium
CGTGGTTAAGAAATAATCTGTGACGAGGATCAGTATCATTGAAATCACGACCGCGCCTGTCGTGGCTTTTCCGACCCCGACTGCTCCTCCTTCGGTAGTAAATCCTTTGTAAGAACAGACAATGGAAATCAAGATACCAAACACGCAGGCTTTAAGCAAGCCCCCGTAAATATCGTTTCCTTCAAGAAATTCGGTAGTTCTTCTGACATAGATGACCGGATTGGCAGACAGATACTCCACGGAAATAAAATATCCTCCAACAATTCCGATCAGGTCGGCAAATATCGTCAGGATTGGAAGCATGATCAGTCCGGCAATGAGCCTTGGAATGATCAGGTATTTGACGGGGTTGACGGCAAGCGTACTTAAGGCGTCAATCTGTTCTGTGACTCTCATTGTTCCCAATTCCGCCGCCATCGCAGCCCCGGCGCGGCCAGCCACGATCAGACCGGTTAAAACCGGCCCCAGTTCACGGGTGAGGGAAAGGGCCACCACGGTTCCCACCAGATTTTCCGCGTGAAACCGCTTGAATCCCGTATGACTTTGAAGTGCCAGAACAAGTCCGGTTGAAAGGGAGGTGATCAGAACGACAGGAATCGACTGGACGCCGATCGCTTCCATCTGCTGGATAATATTTCTAAAATAAATAGGGGGGGTGAAAGTCCAACGGAGCGCCTGAGAAAAGAGGGAAAATGCTCCCCCGACCTTTTTTAATAGGTCGAGCGTCTGCCTTCCCAATTTTTCTATGCCAAATTTCAAGAAATGTCCTTATAGATTCTTGGGACCCTTTTTCCAATGCCGCAAAGTACTTCGTATGGAATCGTGCCGATCCAGCCGGCCACTTCTTCCGCTGAAATAAACTCTTTTCCCTGTTTTCCGATCAGGACGGCCTCATCACCGATTTGAGGGGCTGTAATATTTGTGACGTCAACCATCGTCATATCCATACAGACTCTCCCGACAACGGGCACCCTCTTCCCATGAATCAGCACTTTACCACAATTAGAGAGCGCTCTCCAATACCCATCTGCGTAACCGACAGGAAGCGTTGCGATGGTGCTCTGACAGGGTGTAATAAAAGTGCCGCCATAACTGATGGGGGTTCCTGCAGGGACCGTTTTCAAATGGACAATTCGGGTTTTAAATGTCAGGACGGGTTCCAGAGAAAAGGGAGGTTTTTTGATAGATGAATAACCGTAAAGGCTGAGTCCGGGTCTGACAGGATTGGATTTTAGATTCCGAAGAGAAGCAATCGCCGCGCTGTTGGCGAGGTGAATTTGGGAAATATTCAGGTGAAAGGCGTCCAGATCGGCGAGGATTTTTTCCCAGAGGCGAATCTGGCCTGAAAGGTTTTTAGATCCGATCCGATCCGCATCGGCCAAATGCGTCATGATCCCTTCGATTTTAATTCTTTTGTACCGAAGTATCTTTTTGATAAAGGTTATGAGCTCTTCGGGCAGAATCCCCAGTCGTCCCATCCCGGTATCAATCTTGATGTGGACCGGTAAAGTGACCCCCTGCGACTCAGCTTCCTTTTCCAGCAATGGGATCAAGGCGCTCTGAAACAGAACAGGGGTCAGCCGGTAATCCACCAGCGAGGGAATCTGCTCCTTCAGAATGCTTCCCATCACAAGGATCGGAAGCCGGACTCCCCCTTGACGAAGCTCTATTCCTTCCTGAACCAGTGCCACGCCCAGGACGGAAACGCCTGCCTCTTCCAGCGTTTGAGAAATTCTGACCGCGCCATGACCGTAAGCATCCGCTTTGACAACGGCAATGATCTGGCGCTCCGGACCGATCCATTTCCGAATCTCGCCGAGATTATGAAGCAGGGCGCTCAGGTCGATTTCGGCAACCGTAGGAAAGAATTCCTTTTTATCCGCTTTAGTGGCTTGGGGCATTTTCATGGACAGGAGGGAGATCGTTTTCCGGAGATTGAATTTCCATTTCAATTATCTTCTCATGAATTCTTTCAGCTTCACTCGTTCTTTTGAGACTCAGCAGTATCTTTTCGAAGTGATTCAGAAACTCCTTCTCCTGGACGGGCTCTCCATTAAATCCGAGGGACTCAGCTCTGCTCATGACATCGAGAGCACGTTCCCATTGCCCCTTTTTTTCGTAAAGTGTTCCGAGCGTGTCGAGATAAGATGCCGAATGATCGGGATCGTTTTCAATCGCCTGAAGAAGGAGCGTTTCCGCCCGCTGAAGGGATTTATTTTCCGTGATATAGATCCAGGCGAGATTATTGTAGGCCTTCCCGTAATGCGGGTTTGCCTGGATCGACTTGAGGTAATAGGTTTCGGAAAGTTCCCGTTTTCCCTGTCCAGAGTAGATGTTGGCCATGTTGGTATAAGTCTCTTCCAGGAACGATTTTTTCCGGATGACCTCCTCATATTCCTTAAGCGCGAGATCATTTTCTTTTTTTTGCTCATAGGCAAGTGCCAGCTGAAAATGTTCACGCGCCGATAAGGGGTCGTGTAGTTCGACTATTCGGGGTATATGGCCGCATCCTGCCAAGCCTGCGAAAACCAAAAGTATCATAACATATGCAAAGGTAAAATATTTACCCATTTTTATCTTCGGGAGGATGGGCGACCAACATCCAGTTATCGGTGCTCTGCCACTGGTTCGTAAATGTTCTATAGGTTACTTTTTCAAATTCATTTTCGCCGGAATGAAATATCAGTTCCTGACGAACGTGATCGTAACCCACGATGACAATATAATGTCCAAGGGGGAAAAAAGCATTCCCAAGATTAAGAAAAGCAATGACCGGGCGCTTGATTCTGATCTGGCGTTCAATTTCCTCCAGGGAACCGGGCGGAAGCTCGGTTTCAAATCCCTTCGACCGTGCGAAAGTGACTAAATCAAAGTTAAAGGTTCCTTTAATTTGGGGAAGATAGATTGCCTTTGAGATCTCCTGCTGGGAAATGTTCATTCCCCAATAGGCAAAGATCGATTGAAGAGATGCCGGTCCGCAGAACTGGTCTTTCTGAGGAAAAAATGGAACGTCCGGAATCAGGAACGCCTGTTCCGGGAAAGAATTGGTGATCCGGGGGGGAAGAGAAGCATGACATCCCGCCAGAAAAACAAAAGCGAGAAGACAAATTCTGCTGAAGGCGAGACGAATTATTTTCAAATAGTCTTGGCGAGCTCTGTTATCTCGTAATGATGACTTTATGTCCGGAGAGCTGTAAAAGTACGACGACAAGGATCGCGATGACCAGGAGCGCGATTATAAATCCGAGGGGATCGTCTCCTCCGCCTGCCTGGATGGCGTCAATTCTCGACGAGATCCGATGGAGTTGATCGTCGGTGAGTTGGTTGACACGGCTCGATATCTGCTCGGGAGACAATCCAAGATCTTTTAGTCGTTGTTGAAGAATTTTGGATTCAAGTATTTTTTGAATATTTTGAATACTTTGTTCTCTCGAAGGAGTTGAAGAGGCAGTCTGTCCCGCTTCAAGATTTGAAGAGGGGAGAAACATGGCGTAAAGATCTGCCGGGAACGCCCCCATGATTAATAGGGTAAAACAGAGATAGACAATCAATGACTGAGTAACCGAAAGATTGAGCAATGTCCTTTTCAATTTTGAGCCTCCTAGACCTCTAATATTTCCTGTTCTTTCTTATGTATAATTTCATCGAGTTTAATAATACTCTGGTCAATCGTTTTCTGTACCTCATCCTGATTTTTTCTAAGGTCGTCTTCGGACATTTTTGCGTCTTTTTGTTTCTTTTTTAATTCGTCGTTGAAGTCTCTCCGGATATTTCTCACGTGGACCTTGTTTTCTTCACCCATTTTTTTTACATGTTTCACGAGCTCTTTCCTCCGTTCTTCGGTTAAAGGAGGAAAAGAGAGTCGAACGGCTTTTCCATCATTGGAAGGGGTAAGTCCCAGATCCGACTGTTGAATCGCTTTTTCAATTTCTGGAATAACGGAAGTGTCCCACGGCGTAATCAGAATTGTCCGGCTATCCGGTACGGTCAGCGTTCCAACCTGTTTTAAAGGTGTTGGCGTTCCATAAAAATTAACTTTAATTCCGTCCAGAAAAGCAAGTGAGGCTCTTCCGGTACGGACTCCGGAAGCTTCTTTCCTGAAATGTTCAATGGCGGCTTCCACTTTTTCCTGCAATTTCTTCTTAATTTCTGCATCCATGTATTATTTCTTGCCTTTCAATGAACCAGGGTCCCAATTTTATCCCGTTCGGCGACTTTCCTGAAATTGCCGCGATTCTTGACATTAAATACAATGATTGGAAGGTTATTATCCATACACAACGTGACTGCCGTGGTATCCATGACTTTGAGACCTTTTTTAATGACATCCAGAAACGAGAGAGAATCAAATTTAACGGCATCCGGATGTTTCATCGGATCTTTATCAAAAATCCCTTCGACTTTGGTTCCTTTGATAATCACATCGGCGCCAATCTCCATGGCCCGCAGAACGGCCGCAGTGTCCGTCGTGAAATAAGGGTTTCCGGTCCCGCCCGCAAAAATAACAACTCTCTTTTTTTCAAGGTGTCGGATTGCTCTCCGGCGAATATAGGGTTCTGCAAGCTGTTTTATTTCAAGTGCGGATTGAACCCGGGTAAAGACCTGGTTTTTTTCAAGAATGTTTTGAAGCGCTAGCGCGTTTAATATGGTGGCCACCATTCCCATGTAATCGGCGGATGTCCGCTCCATTCCCTGCGCGGCAGCGGCAATGCCGCGAAAGATATTTCCTCCGCCAATGACGATAGCGACTTCCACGCCGAGGTGGTAAACCTCCTTGACCTCATGGGCAACCAGTTCGAGGACTTTGGGATCGATCCCATAGCCCTGGTCTCCGGCGAGCGCTTCTCCGCTGATTTTTAAGAGGATACGCTTATACATAGTGCTTTAGATTGATCCCTGTGAGGATTTTGATAGGCGTGTTAAGCCCCGACTCTGTATTTGACGAACCGTTTGATCTGAATATTTTCGCCAATTTTGGCGATTTTCTGGTTGAGAAGATCTTTAATTTTCAAATCAGGATTTTTGACAAAAGACTGCTCGAGGAGACAGATATCGGAAAGAAACTTATCCAGTTTTCCGGTTGCAATCTTTTCTAAAACCGCAGGAGGTTTTCCGGCTTCGGAGGCCTGTTTCACGTAAAGTTGTTTTTCTTTTTCCAAAATTTCCGCCGGCACGTCTTCTTTGGCCACATACTGGGGTTCGGGCGAGCTTCCGGCAACTTGCATGGCAAGGTCCCTGACCAGCTCAAGAAACTCTTCATTTCGCGCGACAAAATCGGTCTCGCAATTCACTTCAACCAGCACGCCGATTTTACCGCCGGAATGGATGTAGGAGCCGATAATCCCTTCGCTGGTTTTACGATCTGATTTTTTAGCGGCCTGGAGAGATCCCTTCTCACGAAGGTATTCAATTGCCTTGGCGAGATCTCCATCTGTTTTTGCAAGGGCTGTTTTGCAATCCATAATTCCAACCCCGGTCTTTTCTCTTAGCTCTTTAACGATGTTGGCATCTATGACGGCCATGAAATATTTCCTTTTCGCAATTGCAAGACTGATGAAAATGCCCAACTGTTGCGTTCTCGAATCTCGACTTTCCTCAACGTGCCAGTTACCTACGCCTGCGTTGTCTCGATTCCGGGGCCTAGCATTTGGAGAATTTTGATCAGTCTATAAATATCGTAACTTTAATTTATTGAACCTTAGACATGGGTTTCTTTTTCTTCGCCTTCCGCAACGACCGCAATTTCAGAATGTGACAGGGGAGCAGGTTTTGCATCTTCCGCAGCTTTTGCCGCGATCATGTTTTTCCCTTCGATCACTGCATCGGCAATTCGGGCTGTGAGTAACTTGATCGACCGAATGGCATCGTCATTTCCTGGAATAATGTAATCAATTTCATCCGGATCGCAATTGGAATCCACAATGGCCACGGTCGGGATACCCAGCCGGTTGGCCTCTTTCACAGCAATGCTCTCTTTCTTGGTATCAATGACAAAAATGGCGCCGGGAAGTCTTTTTAAATCTTTAATTCCTCCCAGGGCCTTTTCAAGCGACGTCATCTCTTTTTCAAGCTGGGAAACCTCTTTTTTCGGGAGTTTTTCAAATGTGCCGTCCGCTTTTTGTGCTTCAAGTTTCTTGAGTTTCTCAATGCTCTTCCGGATGGTCTGAAAATTGGTCAGCATTCCTCCCAGCCAACGATGGCTGACAAAATACATTCCGCATCGTTTGGCCTCTTCCCGAACAATACTTTCTGCCTGGCGCTTGGTTCCGACAAAAAGGATAGAGCCGCCGTTCGCGGCGGTTTTTCTCACAAATTCATAGGCTTGGCTGAATAATTTGACGGTCTGCTGAAGATCAAGGATGTAAATCTGATTTCGTTCGCCGTAAATATAGGGCTTCATTTTCGGATTCCATCTTTTGGTCTGATGACCAAAATGGACCCCCGCTTCTAACAAATCTTTCATAGCAATTTGAGACATGAAAAACACTCCTTTGGTATGGGTTGGATCCGCTGCTTTCCGATCTCATCTACTTTTCCCTCTATCCTGTTTCTGAACGATAGACCCGGATAAGTGATGGAAAGCATGTGAATTTTAATTGAAGAAAAAAAGTACCACAGTGCTTCGTTATTTTCAACCTAAAAGTTAATATTTTGGATTGTATTTCAAATGATATTAATGGTATCTTAAAACTTTTTTGAGTTTGTATAAATGGTCAAAAATGATGAAATCGATGACATCTGAAGAACTGATGCGTCTATCCAATCAGTTTATTATGGGTACTTATAACCGCTCGCCTCTGGTCATGCGAGAAGGGAAAGGAAGCAAGGTTTTTGACCCGGAAGGTAAGGAATACCTCGACTTCATCAGCGGTATCGCCGTGAATACCTTTGGGCATTGTTTCCCCCCTATTGTTTCCGCAGTTCGAACCCAGTCTGAAAAATTAATTCACGCTTCGAACCTTTACTATAGCGAACCTCAAATTTACCTCGCTAAACGATTAATTGAACTGACATTTGAAGGGAAAGTATTCTTCTGCAACAGCGGCGCCGAGGCCATTGAGGCAGCCATTAAACTGGCCAGAAAATATTTTAGCGTTCGTGATAATGCGGCACGGTTTGAAATTATCAGTATGACCGGATCCTTCCACGGGAGGACCTATGGCGGAATGAGCGCTTCGGGTCAAGAGAAACTCTGGAAGGGATACGAGCCGCTTCTGCCCGGGTTCAAACATGTAGGTTACAATGATCTGGAAGAAGCAGAGAAGGCTGTTTCGGAGAAGACGGCCGCCATATTGGTAGAACCGATCCAGGGGGAGAGAGGGGTTGTCGTTCCTTCGGGAACCTATTTAAAGGGGTTACGTGACCTGGCCGATCGGCATGGCTTGCTCCTGATTTTTGATGAAATTCAAACCGGATTAGGGAGAACGGGTTCTTTATTTGCCTATCAGAAATCCGGAGTGATCCCGGACATCCTGACGCTGGCCAAAGGACTGGGAGGAGGCATGCCGATTGGTGCGATGATTGCTACGAATCGGGTCAATCAGGCCTTTTCATTTGGTTCCCACGGTTCGACATTTGGCGGAAATCCAGTTGCCTGCAGTGCGGGCCTGGCCGTCCTTGAAACATTGACTTCGGATGGTTCGCTCCTTAAGAATTGCAGCCGGTTGGGAGAATTGATTCTGGATCAGTTCAGGAAATGGCAAGTCCGCCATTCCTTTATTAAAGAGGTTCGGGGAAACGGTCTGCTCATGGGTATGGAACTTCTCGTCGAAGGACGGCCAATCGTATTAAAATGTCTCGAGAAGGGTCTTTTGATCAATTGCACTTCCGAAAAGGTCCTTCGCTTTGCGCCATCTTTGTTGGTTACCGATGAGGAGGTTGCAAAATTTATTCGTATTCTCGGTTCTGTTCTTGAGGAGATCGCCGGATCATGAAGAGAGATTTGTTGTCATTGCAAGACCTGTCAGTCGAGGAGATTGAAATTCTGATTCTCCGGGCCATGGATCTTAAAGAAGAGATCAAAAAAGAAATTCTTCACCAGAGACTGAAAGGGAAAACGCTCGGGCTCCTGTTTGAAAAAGCTTCAACCCGGACCCGGGTCTCCTTTGAAGTGGCGATGGCCCAATTAGGAGGGCATTCCATTTTCCTTTCGACTTACGACATCCAGCTTACGCGAGGAGAAACCATCCGGGACACGGCCCGGGTTCTTTCTTCTTATATCGACGGACTGGTGATCAGAACATTTGCCCAGGATGTGGTCGAAGAGTGGGCCAGGTTTTCCACGATTCCGATCATCAATGGATTAACCGATCTCCATCACCCCTGCCAGATTTTATCGGATTTGATGACCCTGTTTGAAAAGCGGGGCAATCTCAAAGGACTGACTCTGGCCTATCTGGGTGACGGCAACAACGTTGCCAATTCGCTGCTGGAGGGGACGTCCAAGGTCGGGATGAATATCAAAGTGGCTTCACCGAAAGGGTATCAACCGAAGGAATCGATCGTGGCGGAAGCCAAAGCGCTTGCCGCAAAGAACGGAAGCCGTGTCGAAATCATGACGGATCCCAAGGAAGCGGTCAGGAAAGCAGATGTCATTTACACCGATGTCTGGGTCAGTATGGGGCAGGAGCTTGAAAAGAAGGGGTTTAAAGAAATTTTCAAACCTTATCAATTAAACAGCGAAATGCTGAAACTGGCCGATCCGCAAGCACTGGTCATGCATTGCCTCCCGGCACACCGTGGCGAGGAGATTACCGATGAGGTGATCGAGAGTAAGAGCTCCGTCATTTTCCAGCAGGCCGAGAACAGGCTCCATATTCAGAAAGCGTTGCTGGAAATGTTACTCAAAAAGCCTGGAAAGTCCTCTTCAAGCCGTAAATAAAATCTCGAGAAAGGAAATTATGGGCAAATCCGACGCAAAGAAAGTCGTCCTGGCTTATTCTGGCGGCCTGGACACCTCGGTGATTATTACCTGGTTGAAAGAAAATTATCGATGTCGGGTGATTGCCTTTTGCGCTGATCTTGGACAGGAAGAGAATCTCTCCGAAGTACGAGCTAAAGCGATCAAAACAGGGGCGGATAAGGTCTACGTCGAGGATCTCCGGGAAGAGTTTGTCAGGGATTTCGTTTTCCCCATGCTGAGAGCGGAAGCGATTTATGAAGGAGAGTACCTGTTAGGAACTTCTATTGCACGTCCGTTAATCGCAAAAAAGCAGATCGATATTGCCCGGAAAGAGAAAGCGGATGCGGTGGCCCATGGTGCAACCGGCAAAGGGAATGATCAGGTTCGATTTGAATTGACCTATTTTTCCCTTATGCCATCGGTGAAAATTATTGCTCCCTGGAGGGAGTGGGCATTTCGATCGAGGGGGGACTTAATAGATTATGCAAAGGAGAACCAGATTCCGGTTACGGCTTCGCGCTCCAAACCGTATAGTATTGACCGAAATCTTTTTCATACCAGCTATGAAGGAGGGATTTTAGAAGATCCCTGGAAGGAGCCTCCTTCCGAAATGTTCCAGATGACGCTTTCCCCCGAGAAGGCACCACAGAAGCCGCAGATTCTCGAAATCGGCTACGAAGGGGGAAATCCGGTGGCTCTGGACGGGGAACAGTATTCACCCGCAAACCTTCTTAGCCGGCTTAACCGGATTGGAGGAAGACATGGCATCGGTCGGGTGGACCTGGTTGAAAACCGTTATGTTGGAATGAAATCCCGCGGCGTCTATGAGACCCCGGGTGGAACGATCCTTCACAAGGCACACAGGGCCCTTGAATCAATTACCCTGGACCGGGAAGTGCTGCACCTGAGAGATTCGTGGATCCCGCGGTATGCGGAACTGGTCTATTACGGTTATTGGTATTCACCGGAACGAAAAATGCTTCAAGTCGCGATCGATCAATCCCAGGAACGGGTAACCGGAATTGTTCGGTTGAAACTTTATAAAGGAAATTGTCTGGTCATGGGGAGAAAATCAAAGAATTCCCTCTATCAACATTCTCTGGCAACGTTTGACCAGGAAGACGTTTATAACCAGAAGGATGCAGAGGGCTTCATCAAACTGAACGCGCTGCGGCTGAAATTGCAATCGAGAAAATTCTAAATGGCGGTAAAAAAAGAGAGTCATAATAAAAAACTATGGGGGGGCCGTTTTTCTGAAACGACCCGATTGAATGTCGAAAAATTTACCTCTTCCATTCATTTCGATAAAAGACTTGCGCGTTTCGACATTGAAGGGAGCATTGCCCATTGCAAGACGCTTCATCGCGCCGGAATCCTTTCAAGATCGGAATCGGCCAAAATGATTCAGGGGCTGGAAACCATTCAAATTGATATTGAAAAAGGAAAGTTCAAGTTTTTGGAATCGGCCGAAGATATTCATATGAATATCGAATTAAGGTTAATCGAAAAAATCGGGCCTGTCGGAGGAAAACTTCATACGGGGCGAAGCAGGAATGATCAGGTTGTGTTGGACCTCAGGCTCTATTTAAGAAGCGAAGCGGAGGAAATCCTGGGACTTTTGAATCACTTGCAAAAAGTAATGATTCTTCTGGCTCAAAAGCATCTCGAAGCCGTTATGCCCGGATACACGCACCTTCAGAAGGCACAGCCAGTCCTCTTTTCACATCATATTCTTGCTTATTACGAAATGTTCGAGCGGGATAAGGAGCGAATGGGAGATCTATTAAGAAGAGTGAATGTGATGCCGCTTGGATCGGGAGCGCTGGCGGGTTCCGGATTCCCCCTGGATCGCGAATATACCGCCCGCTTGCTCTCGTTTCCGTCAGTCAGCCAAAACAGCCTTGATGCCGTCAGCGACCGCGACTTTGTTATTGAATTTCATTCCTTTGCTTCAATCTGTATGATGCATCTATCGCGTCTTAGCGAAGAGCTCGTCCTCTGGTCGTCTTCCGAATTTGGTTTCGTGGAACTGCCGGATGGTTTCTGCACGGGAAGCAGTATGATGCCGCAAAAGAAAAATCCCGATGTTCCCGAACTGATCCGTGGAAAGACAGGACATGTTTACGGAAATCTGGTTTCGGCTTTAACCCTGATGAAGGGGCTTCCCCTTTCGTATAATCGCGATCTTCAGGAAGATAAAGTACCCCTTTTCCAGACCCTGGATCTAATAAAGCCTGTTTTGGCTTTAACTGCCGAACTCCTTTCCGGATTGAAAGTGAATCGTTTGGCTCTTCTGGAGGGAACGAAGTCGGGTTTTCTGCTGGCAACCGATATTGCGGATTACCTGGTAGGCCAGGGAGTCCCTTTTCGCATTGCGCACGAAATTACAGGGAAAATCGTTCGATACTGCATGGAATGCGGAAAAAGTCTGGAAGAACTCACGATCCAGGAATATTGGAAATTTTCCAGACGATTTAATAACGACATTATCGATCTGACTCTAAATTCTTCTCTTGCCAAGAGAGATGTGATTGGCGGGACTGCGAAATCCCGGGTTGTCCAACGGCTGAATCAGCTGAAAAAACGGCATCGAATAGCGGATTGAGGTGAAATTGAAACAGGTTCTGTTTCTGATGGTGCTGATCATATTTTTAAATGGATGTGGAAAGAAGGGAGATCCGATACCGCCTGGAAATCGCTCGCATATGGATTTACAATCTGTCGGAAAAGGCTGGATTTAGAGGGGATAATGGACATTTTTCATGACGTGACAAATCAGCTTTATTGTGAAGAGGTTCCGGTATCTAAAATAGCGTTCGAAGTGGGAACACCGTTCTATCTTTACAGTTACCGATCTTTGACCAGCCAATTTAAGGCTTACGATGCCGCTTTCCAGGATATTCCCCACCTGATCTGCTATGCCGTCAAGGCCAACTCCAACCTGGCGATATTAAAGACTTTCGGAAAGATGGGCGGCGGAGCGGATATCGTTTCAGGAGGAGAACTGTTCAGGTCACTTCGTGCAGGAATCCCTTCTGAAAAGATTGTTTTTGCAGGCGTGGGAAAAATGCGGGGCGAGATTGCGTCCGCGCTTCGGACCGGAATATACCTGATGAATGTGGAGTCTTTTCAGGAACTTCAGCTCATCGATGAGGTCGCAAAATCCGAAAGAAAGACCGCTCCGGTTGCCATTCGAGTTAATCCCAGCATCGACCCAATGACCCATCCTTATATTTCAACCGGAATGAAGGAGAGCAAATTTGGAATTGATATGGAAGAAGCCCTGGAAGTGTATTTGGAAGCCAAATCCCTGACCCATGTCAAAATGATCGGAGTGCATCAGCATATCGGGTCCCAATTGACCGAATTGGCCCCTTTTGTTGAAGCGATTAAAAAAGTGGCAGAGTTTATTCAAAAGGTAAGATCCCATGACATCCACATTTCGGTTCTCGATATCGGGGGTGGTTTGGGAATTCCCTATGAGGGAGAATCCGCTCCGAGCCCTTCTGAAATGGCGGCTGCCATTATTCCAATATTGAAGCCGCTCGGTTGCCGGATTATTCTGGAGCCGGGGCGGTCCCTTGTCGGAAAAAGTGGTTCTTTGATCTCCCGGGTCCTATATACTAAAACTTCTTCCGACAGATCGTTCGTCGTAGTCGACGCGGGAATGTCTGAACTCATCCGTCCCTCGTTGTATCAGGCCTATCATGAGATCCGTCCTCTCGTTCAGGCAGACCGGCCTTTTAAAAAAGTGGACGTGGTAGGACCGGTTTGCGAATCGGGTGATTTCTTTGCGAAAGAACGGGAGATGGGAGAGCTTTATCCGGGTGAATATCTGGCGATTATGGATGCCGGAGCCTACGGATTTTCCATGTCGTCTCATTATAATTCCCGGCCGAATGTCCCCGAAGTCCTGGTGAATGGGTCCCATTTTTCCGTGATCCGCGAGAGAGAGGACTTTGAGGATCTGGTGCGGCGGGAAAAAATCCCTCCTTTTTTAACCTGATCATCGATAAGAGCCTATCTGCGGCGTTCTCGTCGCTCGGTAATGCTCACGTACTAACTCTGTACGCTCCGCTTACCTCGCTTCTGCGGCCTTGCAGATAGACCCCTCTCAATGATCAGCCTTTTCAAGCGGTTTTCCATTCATTCAGGTGAAATAGACAAAATTGACTGAAGAAGAGAGTGTTTTAACTAAACCAAAGAAGGAGAAAGTCTTTTTCCTGATCCTGATTATCGTCTCGGGAATCGCGGTTTTTTCCTTATTGTTTTTGGCTTTTGAGGGTGATAAAGTGACTATTTATACCATTGAAAAATATGTGTTAGATCGGGAAGTCTTTGAGAAGGCGTTTCTACCCGAGGTGGATTCGGATGAGAGAAAAAAAATCCTTTCCGATCTTCACCACTTTTTTAATTCCGCCAAAAGGGGTCTTGAATCGAAAGAACGCGTGGCCCAGGTAGGCGGAAAACTTCGGGAAGTCATGGAAGACCGCCAGGTAACCAGGACAGAGGTCCAGGAACTCGAAATTCTCCTAACCGGGAAGCCGTAAATTGCCGGAAAGGCAATTTGATCAACATCAATGAAACAGTCCATCGAATTTTTTAAAATGAGCGGAAGCGGTAACGATTTTATTGTTATCGATAACCGAAATCAGAAAGTAAAAAACAATTCCGCAAAAACTTTTGTTAAAAAAGTATGTACGAAAGGTCTTTCTGTCGGGTCCGACGGCCTGATCCTGATCGAAAAATCAACCAAAGCTGATTTTAAATGGCGCTATTTTAATGCGGATGGCGAAGAGGTGACCTTTTGCGGCAATGGCTCACGATGTGCCGCCTATTTTTCGGTTTTAAAAAAGATTGCGCGTCCTTCTTTGACGTTTGAAACCAAAGCGGGCATTGTATCTGCCGAAGTAAAAAAAAATTCCGTCAAGGTCAGCATGATGCTCCCAGGTCGGATTGAGTTAAATAAAAATCTTTTTTTTAGCCAAAGAAAATGGGAAGGTCATTTCATGATCCTGGGCGTGCCGCACTGGATCCATTTTGCCAAGGATATTGACCTGATCAATGTTTCGGAGATTGGGAGCAGGGTTCGACACCATATGGAGTTTCTGCCGGATGGAACCAATGCGAACTTTGTTGACATTCTGAACGAACGTGAGATCAGAATGCGAACCTTTGAAAGAGGGGTTGAAGCTGAAACACTGGCCTGCGGAACAGGCGCCGTTGCCAGTGTGCTGACAGGACACATTCTATATAATTTGTCATCACCTGTTACGGTCTACCCAAAAGGAAATATCCCGCTGACCGTTTATTTTAAGAAGAGAGATAATGAGTTTTCTGACATTTTTCTGGAAGGAGATTCCAGAGTCATTTATGAAGGGATATTACATCCGGATGCCTGGAATTACTGAAGAAACAAGGATGCGGATACGAGGAGAGAGCCTATGAATAAGAAAATTTTTTCGGGAGTTATGACGGCAATGGTTACCCCGTTTGATCAGAACGGCAGGTTTGATTCACAGATCATGTCCCAGCTGATTGATTTTCAGATTGAGGAAGGGGTTGATGGAATCGTTCCGTGTGGATCCACAGGCGAGTCTGCCACCCTCAATCATCAGGAACATCAGGAGGTGATCGCATTTACCATCAAAATGGCAAAAGGAAGAACCCGTGTGATCGCCGGTACCGGCTCTAACAGTACAGAAGAAGCCATCGCCCTGACCCAGTTTGCCGAAAAGGCGGGTGCAGATGCCGCGCTTTTGACAACGCCGTACTACAATAAACCGACTCAGGAAGGTCTCTTTACTCACTATCAGAAGATTCACGAAAAGTGTCGAATTCCCCTTATTCTATACAATATACCGGGCCGTACCGGTGTCAACATGCTCCCCGAGACGGTGGCTCGGTTGGCGTCGCTTGAAAGGATTGTCGCAATCAAAGAGGCTTCGGGTTCCCTGGTCCAGATGATGGAAATCATCCGCCTCTGCGGAGATCAAATCAACCTGTTATCAGGAGATGACGGGTTGACCCTTCCTGTTCTAGCCATCGGAGGGAAAGGGGTTATTTCGGTGACTTCCAATATTTTTCCAAAAGCCCTGCAAATTCTTGTCGATTCGTTCAATCGGGGAGATATTCAAAAAGCAAGAGAGGTTCACTACCAATACCTTCCCCTTCATGACACGATGTTTCTGGAAACAAATCCGATTCCGGTAAAGGCGGCTCTCTTCCTGATGGGAAAATGCCCCAATACGCTCAGGCTTCCACTGACCCCCCTGTCGGACAAGTACCTGGAAAAAATGAAAAAAGTTTTGCATGAATACCACCTGATTCCATCGGGGAGTTCCGAAGGATGACTTCGATTTTAGTCAAGGGCGCCGGTGGAAGAATGGGCAACAAGATTATTTCACTGATCTTGGGGGATTCCCGCTTTCTTCTCTCCGGCGCGGTTGAAATGAAAGGCCATCCCGCAATTGGCAGGGATGCCGGCGAAATGGCAGGTGTGGGAAAATCTGGTGTCAGGGTTTCAGAAGAATTTCCCCCATCCGTTCAATCCGGGACCGTCTGTATCGATTTTTCCTCCCCAGTCTCAACGATTGCGACCTGCGATTGGGCGGAGAGGCGGGGAGTGCCCCTCGTGATTGGAACCACAGGATTTTCTTCAAAACAGATTGATTCCCTTGGCTCTACGTCAAAAAAAGTGGCCCTGGTTTTTTCTCCCAATATGAGCATCGGTGTCAATGTGATGTTTAAACTCCTCAAAGAAGCGGCTGCGAAAATGTCCCGAGACTACGATATGGAGGTTGTCGAGCTTCATCACCATCTCAAAAAAGACGCGCCAAGCGGAACGGCCCTCAAAATGGCTCAGATCCTGTCCGAGGCGATGGGAGAGAAACTGGAGGAGGTAGCCGTCTACCACCGGCAGGGAATGACGGGGGAGAGGAAAAAGAAAGAGATCGGGATTCAGTCGGTGCGCGCGGGGGATATTGTCGGGGAGCATACCGTCTATTTCGCGGGACTGGGAGAACGTCTGGAAATAACCCATAAGGCGACCTCCCGGGACAACTTTGCGCAGGGGGCGATACGGGCCGCGGAATGGGTGGTCAACAGACCCCCAGGAATGTATGACATGCAGGCCGTTCTGGGATTTTGAGATGATTGCATTCGTCGGAATAGGTGCCAATCTGGGAAACCGGCTGGATACGCTCCAGAGGACGATTGCGAGGATAAGCCGTTTCCCCCAAACCAAACTGTCTGGTCAGTCTTCTTATTATGAAACTGAACCCGTCGGAGGCGTTCGACAGCCGGACTATTTGAATGCGGTTCTTCGGATCGAGACTTCCCTTTCTGCAAGAATTCTTTTAACCCGTTTTCTCCAACTCGAAAAAATGGCTGGTAGAATCCGAACTCTTTTGAACGCTCCCAGAACGCTGGATATCGATCTCCTTTTTTTCGGCAAACAAATTATCAATGAAGAGGATCTCCTGATTCCTCATCCTCGTCTGCATCTTAGAAAATTCGCTTTGATCCCGCTGGCTGAGATTGCGCCCGAATGGAAACATCCTGTCTTTAAAAAGACGGTGCAGGAACTCTTAAAGATGAATACGTCGCCTGAATCGGTCCAAAAGTTAAAGCATGATTTTTCGGAGACTCTTGAAATAAAATGAAAGAGGCGACAAAAGATCATCGTTATATCGCAATCGAAGGGCCCATTGGCGTGGGAAAGACCACCCTGGCGCAAATGCTGGCCAAGGAGCTCAAAGGAAGGGCCATTCTTGAAAAGGTAGATGAGAACCCTTTTCTAGCCAAGTTTTATCACCAACCCGAACATTATGCTTTTCAAACGCAGCTGTTTTTTCTCTTTTCACGCTACCGCCAGCAGCAGGAACTTTTTCAACTCGATCTTTTCTCAAAAAGTACGGTTCTGGATTATCTCTTTGCGAGAGACCAGATTTTTGCGTCGATTAACCTGAATGATGAAGAATTTGTTCTCTATCAGCAGATACAGCAGCTCCTCCAGGGCCAAATTCCGAAACCAGACCTGGTGATTTACCTCCAGGCAGAACCCAAAACTTTATTTCAAAGGATCAAAAAACGGGGAAGAGAGTTTGAGAAGGAGATTGAAGAAGATTACCTGAACCTCCTGATTGAAAATTACAATCAGTTTTTTTTCAATTATGGAGATTCGCCTCTTTTGATTATTCAGACCAATGATATCGATTTTGTCCAGTCGAGGCCGGAGATGGAGGATCTGATCAAACAGATCCGCCAGATGAAAGTCGGTATGCAATATTACAATCCCATGAAAATAAAATAGCCAATCCCCGGCATGAAAACATTAATCAGTCTGAAAGAAATGCAGTCCGTTTCGTCGGCGATTCGGAAAGAGGGGAAAACGGTTGGTTTTGTCCCGACCATGGGGTTTCTCCACGATGGTCATCTTTCGCTGATAAGAGAAGCCTCTCGTCGTTGTGATCAGGTGGTCGTATCCATCTTTGTCAATCCGTTGCAGTTTGGTCCACTGGAAGATTTCAAAATTTACCCGCAGGATCTTGAAGGAGATACGTTCAAGTGTCAGTCTGCAGGAGTTCATTTCCTTTTTGTTCCCAAGAGTGAAGAGATGATTGAAGGAGGGACAAAGTCTTTCATTGTCATGGAAGAAATCATGGATCGATATTGCGGTGCGAGCCGTCCGGGTCATTTTCAGGGAGTGGCAACGATTGTTTTAAAGCTTTTGAACATCGTTCAGCCGCAGAATCTATTTCTGGGGGCGAAAGATTTTCAGCAGACGGTGATTCTTAAGAAATTGGTGCATGATTTCTTTCTGCCGGTCCAGGTCGAGGTGTTACCGACCCTTCGGGAGTCCGATGGGTTGGCAATGAGTTCGCGGAACAGTTACCTGACTCGCGAGGAGAGAAGAGCAGCAACCGTTTTGTATCGGGCGTTAATCACCGGAAGGGAGAAGTACGCTCGGGGAGAAAGAAGCGCTGAGGCAATCAAAAAAGAGATCATGAATGAAATCGAAAAAGAACTTGGAGCCAGAGTCGATTATCTGGACATTGTCCATCCGGAGAGTCTGGAACGGGTCGACCCGGTTATTCCAGCTGCCGTTATTCTCCTGGCGCTATGGATCGGCAAAACCCGCCTGATTGACAATCTCGCACTACCCGCAATGCCCTCTTAATTGTCCTTTCGTCAAAACAAATCATTACAAAATAATCCTTTTATAGATTCGAAGGGTTTAGTAAAATAACCCGGTTTAGGATTAGCTGATTCAATTCGGCGCCATTTATTCAAGGAACTTTTCATGCAAAAGAAAATGCCAAATCGATTCAGGTTTGTTCATGTATTGGGCTTCATCTCTCTTTTAACTCTCACCGGCGGAAGCTGTGACCAACAACTAAAATATATAACGCTCACCCCCGAGAGTCCGACAATCAGCCCGCCGGGTGTAGCGACCGCAGTCAGGTCGGGCGTTGTTAATGTAAGTGCCTCTATTGGAAGCATTTCTGGGAGTGTCCCTTTGACCGTTAGTTCAGCCACTCTTCAATCGATTGTTATTAAACCGGAAACCCCTATTCTGCCCAATAATGTGAACCTGCAATTGACCGCCGAGGGGCACTATTCGGATTTGAGCATAAAAAATATCTCTACACTGGTGAATTGGAGTACCTCCGATGCGACGGTCTCTTCGATTAGTCCTCTCGGTGTTGCAACGGTTGCGAAAACTGGGTCGGGAACTTCGGACATTTCTGCGACGATAAGTGGGGTGTCTGGGCACACCTTATTAAGTTTGGATAGTTCAATAACATTAAACTCCGTGACAATTGGGACTGCAACTACCCTTCCAGTAGGACTGAGCCGGCAATTTTCGGTTACCGCAAGCTATTCAGATAGTAAGCTGTATGATATTACCCCACATGTGGTCTGGAGCTCTTCAAATGGATCCTTCGTTTCGATCGACACAGGTGGATTGGCAACGGCCATTAGTCCGGGTAGCTCAAGTATCAATGCGGCATTAAATGGGAATCCGTTAGGGAATTCACCACTATTTACGGTAACCGCGGCGAATCTTGTTTCGGTGGCTGTATCCAATGCCTCCAATCTAACCACGATTCCTGGCGGGAGGAGTATTCAATATAAGGCGAATGGAACTTTTTCGGATACATCGACCCATGACATCACTTCCCAAGTTATCTGGAGCGTGGATAGTCCGACCAATGTTTTTGTCAATAATACGGGTCTGGCAACCGCAATTGGACCTGCAAATGCGACTTCTACGATTATTGCGACAACGACGCCACCGGGTTTTGTTACGCCGATAAGCGGGAATTCCACCTTGGTGATAAGCCCAGCAACACTTCAATCCATTACAGTAACGCCATTAAATCCCACGATTCCTGTCGGGTCAACTCAAAAATTCACGGCGGACGCGAACTATTCCGACGGAACCAATTATGATGTGACTTCGCTGGTAAGTTGGAGCACCGGAGCGGCAACGAATCCGATTGCCACGATGTTTACCGGAATGGTTCAACAGTTCAGGGCAATGGGGACTTACAATGGCGGAACCGTCGATATTTCATCTCTGGCCGCCTGGAGCACTTCAAGTTCTTCAATGACATCCGTGGCCAATGTTTATCCCTCAGGTTATGCGTTGGCCTTAGGACCTGGAACGGCTCAGATAAGCGCGACGCATGACGGTATCACAGCGAGCACTTCTTTATCGGTCAGCCCGGAAGTGGCTTTGGAATCGATCATGGTCACCCCAGCCAATCTGAATTTGTCAGTCGGTACCAGACAGCAGTATACGGCGACGGGACTTTATCATGATGGAAGTAATAATAATCTAACCCCGTTTGTTACCTGGAGTTCGGACCCAATCCCGAATACGCCCCTTGCAGCTACGATAACCGCCACCGGGTTGGTAACCGTTATCGGTCCGTCTCAATCGAAAGCAATTATTTCTGCTAGGATTGGTTCATATACGGGGAACACTCTGTTGACTGTACCTTAGTTGAAATAAAATAAGAGGGGAGATAAAAAGAACGTAAATGAAATTCCAGCAGAACGCCATTTTGATGATACTGATCTCTTTTGTAGTCATGTTGCAAGGCTGTGGAGACAGTAGTACGGCCCCTGCAGCTGCCACGACGCCGAAAGTTCTCCCGAAAATTTACCTGACTGACTCGTTAAATGGTCGAGTTGTCCGGATCGATGATTTGAGTGGAAATAGTGCCTATTGGACGTCCCGATCCGGATTTTCCAATCCCCAGGGGGTCTATCTCGATTCGGCGGGCAAAATCTATCTTGCGGATACGGGAAATAACCGGATTGTTCGGATGGATGATATCACCGGGACCAATATGACCTTTTTTGCGAATAGCGGGTCGAATCAATTAACCACACCCACAGGAATCTACGTGGATTCTGTCGGAAAGATCTATGTGTCTGATACCGGAAACAACCGGATTGTTCGAATGGACGATATGAACGGCGCGGGTTGGATGGTATTTACAGGTCTAGCTAACCCTGCCGGTCTATTTGTAGATGCTCCCGGGAATATTTATATTTCTGACACCGGAAACAACCGGATCGCAGTAGTAGATCCGACAGGAGTGACTTGGAATTATTTTGGAATCTACGGAAATGGTATTGGCCAGTTCTCAGCTCCTATGGGGATTTTTGTCGATTCATCGAATAAGATTTACGTGAGCGATACGGGGAATAACCGGATTGTTCGAATGGATGATATGAACGGAACAAATTGGACCGTCTTTATGACAAATGGACCGAATCAACTGAATTCTCCTATAGGAGTTTATGTTGATCCCACTGGAAAGATCTACGTCACCGATTCCGGGAATAACCGGATTGTTCGAATGGATGATATGAATGGATTGAACTGGATATCTTTAGGCATTTACGGTGGGGGAATCAACCAGCTAAACCAACCCTCTTTTGCCGTGATTCAATAAAAAAGCCGTTGCTTCATTATGGAGCAACGGCTTCCTCAAAGACTTATTCAATCAAATAAGCCCGTTCAAATTTGGATAGAATTAGATTTTGACTACTGACGCGGCCTGAAGACCTTTTGCGCCAGTCGTGATTTCAAATTCAACCGCTTCCCCTTCGTTCAAGGATTTATAACCATCTCCCTGAAGCGCCGAGTAATGAACGAACACATCTTCGCCATTTTCCTGAGAAAGAAATCCATAACCTTTGCTCGCGTTGAACCACTTGACTGTACCTTTAACCATGAAACACCCTCCTTAAATAATTTGTTTTGTCTTTGTCTTCCGAACGATTATTTTGAATTCTGAAAAAAAAAGACCCCAGAAAAACTTTATCTGCGGTCTGCTTCGTTCCTTATTTAAATTTTAAAAACTTAAAAATTCAAGAAAACCGTAATGATCAGACAAATTGTCTATTGGTAAGGTACCACATCCTTTCGGATCACGCAAGCTCTTTTTTTGAATAACTATTTCTCATCGATTACCCTGCTGGCATCATTCAAAATGGATCTGGGTATTTCAATGTTGAGTTTCTTGGCAGTTTTAACGTTTAATACCAAACGATATTTAAACAGATGGCCCGGATTTTGACTTTTTCCGGTCAGGACATCATCAACTTTCAGACTCCCCTGACGGCCGACTTCTTTATAGTCCGGAGAAAGCGAGAGAAGCGCTCCCGCATCGACAAAACTTTCAGAAAAGGCCATAAAAGGGATCTTTTCGTCCATAGTATAAGTAAAAATGAACGGTAGACTTTCTTCGGAGTAGACCGTTGAATCGGGAACCATCCAGACGGCATCCACCTGACCCCTCATCTGTCGGATCGCGTTGGGAACCTCGTTTCGACTATGAATCTCGAGCGTTTTGATTGATAATCCAAGATTTTGAGCCTCATCCACTGCTTTAGCCACCAATTCACTCGATATATTCGGGTCAAAAATGATGCCGATACGTCGCAATGCCGGAAGGGTTCGTTTGAGGATCTTGAATTGTTCCGTCGGAGGAACATCC
>JACQBW010000023.1 GCA_016194305.1 Nitrospirota bacterium
ATGGGTATTTTGAACCGGTGGATCGCTTCGGGCGTCGCATGGGGACGTCCGCTCTATCCGCTTCTGAAAGGGCTTGACTTATTAAGGAGAATATTTTATGAAACGATCCCAGTCGAGAGCGTGATTGGGAAACTCCTTCCCTTTGTCAGAAATGGAAAGAAGAGGAATCTTCCTCCCGTTGCAAGAATTCCCTTTTACCGTCAGTTCCAAAAAAATAAGAGGCCTGCCCTGGCCGGTCTGCCCAAAGGGAGAGTCGCTTTTTTCCCGGGATGCGTCATCAATTTTTCGGAGACTGAAATTGGAAAGGCGACGGTAGAGGTATTAAACCATTACGGGATTGAAGTTCTTATTCCTCCCGTCCAGCTCTGCTGCGGAATTCCTTTAATTTCAATGGGGGAAAGAAGTTCCGCAAAAAAAATAGCTCTGAAAAACATGGAGATGCTCGAAGAGATGAAAGTTGATGCCGTCATCACTTCCTGCGCGTCCTGTGCCTATACCTTTAAGAAGGAATATCCCAAATTGTTTCCCGAAGATGAAAAACGCGTTGAAAAATTTCAGGCTCTGGTTTGGGATGTCCATGAATTCCTTTCTCAAAAAGTCGACATTACAACGGGATTGGGTGAAATTAATCAATCGGTCAGTTTTCATGATCCCTGCCATTTAAAAAGGGGCCTTGGCATTTCAGAATCGCCGCGAGAGATTTTAAAAGCCATTCCGGGAATTCAATTTAAAGAAATGAAAGACGCGGATCGCTGCTGTGGATTCGGAGGGATATTTTCGCTGAAGCACTATGACCTTGCCATGAAGGTTGCGGAGGAGAAGGTGGCTCGAATTGAAGAGAGTCAGGTTGAAACAGTAGCGACCGGTTGTCCCGGCTGCTCTCTCCATATCGGAGACGCCCTGACTCAGGCCGGAAACAAGACAGTGGTCCGGCATACAGTCCAGATTCTGGCCGATTCAATCCGGAGTCAGAAGGCGCCTTCCGGGAAGAAGGCTAATCCGCTTGACGCCCGGTCGAGGGAAAAGTCTGAAGCTGCCGAAATAGATTTTATAAAAATGAAATAAGAAAGGAAACTGCACATGAAGTTTTTTATTGATTCCGCAAATGTTGCCGAAATAAGGGAGGCGAATGACCTGGGGGTGATCGACGGGGTCACCACGAACCCTTCGCTCGTTTCGAAAGAGGGAAGAGATCTGAAAGGCGTTATTCGGGAGATCTGTTCGATTGTGAATGGACCGATCAGCGCCGAAGTCGTCGCACTTGATGCGAAAGAGATGGTGAAAGAAGGTCTGGAACTGGTGAAAATCCATTCCAATGTAGTGGTCAAGATTCCGATGACTTCTGAAGGGCTCAAGGCCATTAAAATTTTGAGCAAAGAGAATATCCGGGTCAATACCACCCTGATTTTCTCTCCGATCCAGGCCTTGATGGCGGCCAAAGCAGGCGCGGCTTATGTTTCTCCCTTTGTAGGACGCCTGGATGATATCGGCCATGTCGGAATGGACCTGATTCAGCAAATTGTCACGATTTTTACCAATTATGCGTTTAACACGGAAGTCCTGGTTGCGTCGGTCCGCAATCCGGTTCACTTGATTGACGCGGCCATGTTAGGAGCCCATGTTGCGACCATTCCCTATTCCGTTATTATGCAACTGACCAAGCATCCCCTGACCGACTCCGGATTGAATAAATTCCTCTCAGATTGGAACAAAAACCCGAAAAAAGGGTCATGAAAAAGGCTTGACTCCTCAATCCTCTCTAAGCTACCATCCCCATTTATCTTAATGGGACGGCCATTCTTCCATCGGAGCGTGGTTTAGGCTCGCGGTCCCCTCCTCTAACCTTCAAAGCGTCATAGCTGGATGTTCGAAAATAAATGGCGAATATCACTAAAATAATCATTGGATCCGATCACGCCGGGTTTGAATTCAAAAAAGAAATCGTCGGCCTGCTCCAGGCAAAAAAAATCGCTTTTGAAGATATAGGAAATCACACAAAAGATTCTTCAGACTATCCGGATACCGCAATTCTGGTCGGTGAAGCGGTTTCAGCCGGCAGAGCGGAACGAGGCATTTTGATCTGTGGATCCGGCGTGGGCATGTCGATCGTGGCGAATAAATTTCCCGGCGTTAGGGCGGCGCTGGTCACGGATGTCGAAACGGCCCGATTAAGCCGTCTCCATAATAATTCAAATGTCTTGATCCTGGGAGAAAGGGTTCTGGAACCTCAGAAGATTCCCGCTATTCTGTCGGTCTGGCTCGATGCTGAATTCGAAGGGGGGCGCCACCAAAGGCGATTGGAAAAAATCGAAGCGTTAGAAAAACAACTGTATCTTCACCCCCAAAAGAAATAAGAGGAAAGTCTATGTCATCCTTAAAAACGAGAGATCCGGAAATTTACCAGGCCATCGAACTGGAAAAGAAACGGGAAAAGGAGAAGATCGTTCTGATTGCGTCTGAGAATTATGCCAGTCCCGCGGTGATGGCGGCTCAGGGGTCCGTATTCACGAATAAATATGCGGAAGGGTATCCCGGAAGGAGATATTACGGCGGTTGTGAATTTGTCGATATCGCCGAACTTCTGGCGATTTCAAGAGCCAAGAAACTTTTCAATGCAGAACATGTTAATGTTCAACCTCACGCGGGTTCGCAGGCCAACATGGCGGTATATTATTCGGTTCTCAAGCCGGGCGACACCATCCTAGGGATGAGCCTTTCACATGGCGGACATTTAACTCACGGAAGCCCGGTCAGTTTTTCAGGAAATCTTTACAAAGTCGTTTCTTACGGAGTTCATCAATCGACAGCACTTATCAATTATGATGAAGTGGAAGAACTGGCTTTGCAATCGCGACCAAAAATAATTGTAGCTGGGGGAAGTGCCTATTCCCGAGTCATTGACTTTAAGCGATTTAGGGAAATTGCCGATAAGGTGGGAGCACTTTTTATGGTCGACATGGCCCATTTCGCCGGCCTGGTCGCCGCCGGAGTGCATCCCAATCCGGTTGAGTTTGCAGATTTTGTCACGACCACGACCCATAAGACCTTGAGAGGTCCAAGAGGCGGGATGGTTCTCTGCAGGGAGCAATTTGCCAAAGGAATCGATAAAGCGGTATTTCCTGGACTTCAGGGAGGTCCTTTAATGCATGTGATCGCGGCCAAGGCTGTTGCGTTTAAAGAGGCAATGGGAAAAGAGTTTAAAAGTTATCAGAAACAAGTTGTTTTAAATGCGCAGGCCCTCGCCAAAGCATTGTCTAAAAAAGGGTATCCCATTGTTTCAGGGGGGACCGATACCCATCTATTTCTTGTTGATTTGAGGGAGAAGTCTTATTCAGGAAAAGAAGCTGAAGCCGCCCTTGATGTTGCGGGAATCACCCTCAACAAGAATGCCATTCCCTTCGATCCCAAACCTCCGTTTGTGACCAGCGGTGTGAGAATCGGAACTCCCACAGTGACGACGCGCGGCATGAAAGTTCGAGAAATGGTTCAAATCGCCGATCTGATCGACTCTGTTCTCAAAAATCTCGACCGCCCGGAAGAATTTGAAAAGATCAAGAAACAGGTTAAAGCCCTCTGCAAAAAATTTCCGACCCCCTTTTGAGGCCTGATTTATCGATGAATGAGGTGGTCCAGCCCAAAAAGGTTATAAGCGGAGAGCCTAAGCAGGAACTCCGGAGAGATGTAACGATCTGGGGTTCCTATATGTGGGGATTCGCGGATGTCGGCGCGGATAGTTACGTTGCTCTCGGGCTTGTGATTGCCTATGTCCAGGGGGCCGCCGGGCTGGCCTTTGCTCTGGCCGGGATTGTTTATATCCTGATTGGCCTGGCCTATACCGAACTGGCTTCGGCCTATCCCGTTTCGGGTGGCGGTCCTTACTATTGCCTCCGTGGTCTCGGTGATTTCTGGGGTTTTGTCGGAGGATCCGCGCTGATGCTGGACTATACGATCGACATTGCTCTCTTTGCGGTGGCAAGTGCCGGATATGTTAATTTCTTTCTCCCCTATATCACGGGGCATTCGATAGATTACTTCGCATTTGATTTCGGCATGCTCCATCAGGTGAATCCTGTTTGGTGTATCGAATCACTTCTTATTATATTCTTTCTCATGATGCTTAATATCAAAGGGGTGCGGGAATCGTCGCTCCTGAACGAAGTATTAGGCGGCGTGACGATTGCCATGGAATCGCTTCTGGTCATCGTCGGTTTTGTTTTTGCGTGGAAGCCAGAGCTCCTGGTCGATCAATGGGTCCATCAGTTTCCCTCTTTCCATAATTTTATGTACGGGTCCTCTCTGGCCATCATCTCATTTGTTGGACTCGAGTCGATCTCCCAGGCGGCACAGGAAACGCGGCGGCCGGCTACGATCATCCCGAGAACGTCTATCACGCTGGTCTTTTCCGTTTTTATCTTTGCGCTTTCTCTCTCCATCCTGGGTTTGGGAGTACTTCCCTGGCAGGAATTCGCAAAACATGTGGATAATCCGGTAGCAGTGCTGGCAGGAGCCCTGCCAATGATCGGGCCTGTGGCCGGTATTCTCGCCGCGATGTTAGGAGCGATCATCCTCTTTATCTCTTCGAACGCCGGAATCATGGGCGCTTCCCGCCTTGCCTATTCGATGTCACAATTCAAGCTTATTTCATCCTGGTTTGACGTGGTCCATCCTAAATACCATACGCCGGTACGTACCATTATGGTTTTCTCTCTGGTCGGAGTCGTTCAGACATTTCTTTCGTTTCTTTCTCCCAGTGCGATGGATACCCTGGGCAATATGTATGCATTTGGCGCCTCATTAGGTTATACCATGGTCTTTATTGCACTCATCAAACTGAGGTTTTCTGATCCCTACAGTCCAAGACCCTACCGGATGCCGTGGAATATCAAATTGAAATATAAGGGAGAGGTGGTTTACCTTCCCATTCTGGCTTTTATTGGCATGTTGGGGATTAGTTTGATCCTGTTTGAAGTGATCCTGACCCATGCGATCGGCCGGATTGCAGGACCGGCCTGGATTCTCCTCTGTTTCGGGTATTACGCCTGGTACCGGAAGAAAATGGGGTATCCGATATTTAAGAGCCTTGAACGGGACTGGGAAAAAGAGCAGCTCATGGTTCTCACTGCCGCAGAGGAGTTTGAACTGGTTGAAGAATATAAAAGTGCTTTGGCGGAACGGGATAAACTGGCAGGGGCCCGATCCAAATGAAAACCCGCCTTTCGAAAATATTTTTGACACTCCGCTGGGTCGATTTTTTCCAGTTTGCACATTCTGTGGCTTTTGTCAGCTTTGGTTTTTTGATACTCTTCCGTCTGGGTGTGCGGTCTTCATTTATGGGATACCTCGTAGGCGGATCATTTTTTCTGTTCGGGTTATACCGGTTAAGATATTTTGTCCGCTATTTTAGCAGAGCTTATTTAGAAACACGGAAAAATTCTCCAACTCTCTGACAATGGGATTCCAGGCGCATTTAATAGGAATCATGCTGGCCATGATCTTTTCTTCTACGATGGGGGCATTTCTTTGGTGGATGCTTCATCCGCCTCGTCAGGTGGGAGAGGCAGCGGCGAAAGCCCGGCATTCCCTGTTTGCCGTCAAAAAGATTCTGGTTCCAACCAGCGGATTTCCTTATTCAGAAAGGGGAGTAGAACTCGCCTGCAGGCTGGGTCAGGAACAAAAGGCTGAAATCTTTCTTGCTTATATTATGGAAATACCGAGGACCATGCCGCTTGGCATTCCGCTACCGGATCTGGAGCTGAAAGCAAAAGAAGCCCTGGAGAGAGCCGATTCTATTGTCGTACTTCATGGATTGAAAACCGACAAAATGATTCACCGTGCTCGAATCGCCGGTGAGGAAATTTCCAGAATTGCCAGAGAGAATGATGTGGATATGATTGTTCTCGGGATCCGATCTCACATCGGGTTGACGGAGAATATTTTGGGAAGAACGTCGGATGTCCTGTTGCGGCACGCGCCTTGTGAGGTGATAATCGATAAACTTCCGGGAGAAAATTATTGAAGATTGAGGCAGAAAAATGAGAATAGTGGTAATCGGTTCAGGAAGATTGGGCGCTTCTGTGGCTCGAAATCTGGCAAAGGAGAGTCATCAGGTGACGATCGTTGACAAGGACGAGGCAAAATTTAGAAATCTGGGAGAAGAGAGTGCCGTCCGGAAAATGACTGGAAATATTTTTGGCGAAGAGATACTGGAACAGGTCTTCGGCGATAAAACGGATATTGCCATTGTGGTGACGGGCAAGGATGATATCAATATCATGATCGGCCAGATGATCAAACTGAAAAGAAATGTCGGAAGGGTGATCGTCCGCATATTTGATCCACCCCTGGCGGAAGTGTACCAGAAACTTGGACTTGAAACGATCTGTCCAACCAATTTTGCCCTGGACAACATTATTAACCTGGTTCATCGATAAGAGAAGAAACCTTTATGTATATTATTATTGTTGGAGCCGGAAAAGTGGGTGCCAACCTGGCGTCGCTACTTCTCGCCCAGGGACACGAAGTCCTGTTAATCGAGAAGGACCGTGCAAAGATTCCAGAACTGAGGAACACGTTTGGAGAGTCCGTCATGGAAGGGGCGGGATCCAGGGTCCAGGTTCTGAAAGAAGGAGGTGCCAACCGGGCGGATGTTGTGGTCGCCGTAACCGAAAAGGATGAAGATAATCTCGTGATATGCCAACTTGCCAAAACTATTTTTCATTGTAGAAGAACCATTGCACGTGTACATGATCCGCGACATGAAGATGTGTTTGTAAAACTGGGCGTCGATGCCACAGTGAGCTCAACCCGAATTATCGATTCGCTCATCGAGGAACAGGTTCAGGCAGAGGATATGGTCATACCCCTTTTGACCTTACGTGGCGGAAGCGTAGAAATTATCGAATTTGAACTTTCTCCCAACTCCCACGCCATCGGGAAAAAGTTAAAGGATATCAAACCCTCAGAAGGATCCATTCTTATATCGATCTTAAGAAAAGATGACGTGATTCTGCCGAAAGGAGAGACCGAATTGCAGGCTGGAGACCGGGTGGTTGCGCTGATCAAAAAAGGGACCGAAGCGGGGATCAAAACGGTCCTGTCCTGATTTTTTTCAGAATTGAAACATTTTTCCGGGCCTGGGTTTCATCTTTGAAATATCCCCTCTTTTTCAATCAAAAAGGCTGATTCTTCAGGCCAAAACTTCCTTGACTTCTCGCTGGATCCATTGCTAATATTTAGCCCCCGCTGCAGTTTTTTAAAGTGATGAGAATATAAAGTGCGTTGTCCCTTTTGCAATCACGTTGAGGATAAAGTCGTTGATTCCCGGCTCAGCAAAGAAGGGGACGTGATTCGCAGGCGGCGAGAATGCATCTCCTGCGAAAGGCGTTTTACGACTTACGAGCGCGTCGAGGGAAATTTTCCGATGGTAATCAAGAAGGATGGACGGAGGGAGACTTTCGAACGCCAGAAGATTCTTCAGGGTTTAAAGAAAGCGTGTGAAAAAAGACCGGTGAGCATGTCTCTCCTGGAGGAGTCTGTAACCCAGATTGAGAAAAAAATTCAGGAAATGGGAGAGTCGGAAATTCCAAGCAACATCATCGGAGAAGAGGTGATGCGTAAACTCCATGATCTTGATCCGGTTGCTTATGTCCGGTTCGCATCGGTTTATCGGGAATTTAAAGATATCAATGAATTTATGAGCGAATTAAAGGACTTATTAAAAAAAGAAGACAGGAAAGAGATATCCCCATGATCATAAAAGGAAAGAAATTTCCCGGAGGGATCCACCCTTTTTATGGCAAGGAATTTACCCAGGGGGGAGCGACTGAGACACTTCCTTTGCCGGATAAAGTGATTATCCCGCTCAGCCAGCATATCGGAGCCCCTTGTAAACCCCTGGTTGCGATCGGGGCATTGGTTAAAAAGGGCGAGTTGATTGGAGAGACGACCGGAACCATTGCCGCACCCATCCATGCCTCCCTGTCCGGAAAAGTGACCCAGGTCGCTCCTTCTCCTCATCCCAGCGGAAATCAGATCCTTTCCATTACCATCGAGTCTGATAAGCAGGACGAATGGATCGGGGATTTTGAAGAGCATCCTGATTATCTGAACCTTGATCCGGACACGACTAAGAAGATCATTACCAAAGCGGGAATTGTGGGACTGGGAGGAGCGGCTTTTCCGACCCATGTCAAGCTGAACCCTCCCAAAGACAAGAAAATTCACACCTTGATTCTAAACGGCGTGGAATGTGAACCGTATCTGACCTCCGATCACCGCCTGATGGTTGAACAGCCCCAGGAGGTCATTGAAGGGTTAAAGATTTTAACCCGGATCCTCGGAATTAAAAAAGCCTATATCGGCATCGAAGACAACAAACCTGACGCCCTTCGTATTATGGAAGAAGCGGTCGGTCGGGAAGGAGATCGGCTTGTCGAAACGAAAGTCGTTGAACTCGAGACGAAATATCCCCAGGGGGGGGAAAAACAGCTGATTCAGGCGATTCTGGGACTTGAGGTTCCAAACGGAGGTCTTCCGATGGATCTCGGCCTGGTGGTCCAGAATGTTGGAACAGCGGCGGCGGTCTACGAAGCTGTTCGTTTCGGAAGACCCCTGATTGACCGGATTATAACCGTAACGGGAAGAGGTGTCATGCAGCCGAAGAACCTGCGTGTCCGGATCGGCACGCGGGTTGAAGATATTATCAATTACTGCGGCGGTTTTGCAGGGGAGCCGGGAAAGGTTATCATGGGCGGCCCGATGATGGGACCTGCCCAGTTTACACTGGATACCCCCGTGGTGAAAGGGACCGGCGGCATTCTGATTTTTCCGAAGGAAGAGGTTTCCATCGAGGAGAGCAGGGCCTGTATCCGGTGCGCCGCCTGTATCGAAGCCTGTCCGGTCGGACTACTTCCCAATATGCTTTCGGTCACCGCGGAAGTCCTGAATTTTACCGAGGCGAGAAAATATCATCCCCTGGCCTGCATTGAGTGCGGGTGTTGTTCCTATGTCTGCCCTTCGCGCAGGCCGATTGTCCACCAGATCCGCCACATCAAGATGGATCTGGCATCGACAAAGAAAAAAGTTGTGATGGTTTAATGAAGCTGATTATCTTCAATAACCGGTTGTTCCGATTTCGTATCAATCATCCGTTTCAATCTGGAATGAATCATGTCTGAAAATGTAGAAGAAATAAAGACGCCCGTCCCCCAACCTAAGCCGGTACCGGCGCAGCCAAAAGCAAAGCCCGCTGACAAAGAGATGGTCCTGGGAATCTGGCCCCACGTCCGGACCGAAACCAACGTCAACCGGATAATGTATACGGTCATCGCGACTCTGATTCCTGCAGCCCTGGCCGGAATTTATCTATTTGGATGGAGCGCTATCCAGGTCATACTGGTCTCGATCCTGGCGGCCCTCATCACGGAAGCGGGAATGCAAAAGGCGCTCAAACAGAAGATTACCATCATCGATGGAAGTGCGGTCCTGACCGCATTATTACTGGCGATGACCCTTCCTCCTGGTTCACCCTGGTGGATGACCGTGCTAGGTTCTTTCTTCTCGATCGCGATTGGAAAACAGATTTACGGAGGATTGGGATACAATCCTTTTAATCCGGCTCTGGTCGGGAGAGTGGCACTGCTGATCGGATTCCCCCTGCAGATGACGACCTGGGAAAATATTCATCCTTTCCTCTCCGGCGCCGATGTGACCACAGGTGCTACCCCGCTTGGAGTGGTTCAGGTGGCCCGACTTTCCCATAAACCGGTGCCTGATGCGGATACCCATCAATTCTGGAATATGTTTATCGGAAATACGATGGGGAGTCTGGGTGAAACGTCTGACCTCCTTCTTCTTCTGGGGGGAGTTTACCTCTTATATAAACATTACATTACCTGGCATATTCCGGTCTCCATGATCGGGACGGTCGCCGCGTTTAGCGGAATATTCTGGTTGATTGATCCGGCGCACTACGCGAACCCGCTCTTTCATGTGCTATCGGGAGGTCTAATGCTGGGTGCGATCTTTATGGCGACCGATATGGTGACCTGTCCGAATACGCCGAAGGGACAACTGGTGTTTGGTGCCGGATGCGGCCTATTAACCGTGATTATCCGGATGTGGGGCGGATACCCGGAAGGGGTTTCGTTTGCCATCTTACTGATGAATAGCCTGACGCCGATGATTGACCGCTATATTCAACCTCATCTATATGGAGCGAAATAAGGTGGGCGGAATCAATAAACTGGTCATCGCATTAACTGCCGTCTGTATGGGCGCCGCTTTCATTCTCGGAGGGGTTTATGCCTTTACGAAGGACAATATCGCGAAGCAAAAGAGAGAAAAAAAGATCCGCTCGTTAAAATCGGTACTCCCTCCGACGGATAATGAAATTGACAAGGACTTTGTCGAGGTGGATCAGGGAAAAGACGCAAGAGGAAATCCGGTTAAAATCACGCTATACCATGGAACGAAAGAGGGCAAACTGGTTGGAACCGCGTTTTCAGTTGTTGCCCATGACGGGTATACCGGAGATATCGAATTCATGCTGGGGGTGGCTCCTGACAAGTCGATTACGGGAATTGAAATTATATCCCATAAGGAAACACCCGGTCTGGGAGACAAGATTACTAAAGAAAAATGGCGGAATGAGTTTAAAGGGATTGCCCTGGAGACCAAAACCGATAAAGGGAGCCCTTTCCTGGATGTGAAAAAGGATGGGGGAGGAATTGATCAATTTTCGGGAGCGACGATATCTCCCAGAGCGGTGGTCAAGGCGGTCAGGGAAGGCCTCAAGATATACCAGGAAGCTGCATCTAAGTCTTAAAAAAGTTTGAACCTCTATTTGACACCAAATTCAAAGGAATGGTATCATTAGGTTTAATGACGAATTCACTTAATTTGTAGGATGCCCCGGGCATAATAAAGCGATTGAATAGCCAGTAAATGGAGAGATTTTATGTCAGACGTCAATAAAATGGCCGTAGAAATAACCGATATTCAACCGGG
>JACQBW010000024.1 GCA_016194305.1 Nitrospirota bacterium
GGGAAGGAGTTTCCCAATCACGCTCTCGACTGGGATCGTTTCATAAAATATTCTCCTTAATAAGTCAAGCCCTTTCAGAAGCGGATAGAGCGGACGTCCCCATGCGACGCCCGAAGCGATCCACCGGTTCAAAATACCCATTCCTCTGTAAAACGCGATCTTTTCTTTTGCAGCATTAAAAAGGGTATCCAGTTCAACGCCGCTCGGACAATGCGTGACGCAGGCCTTGCAATCGATACAAGAGGTCAAACGATCGATAAAGGACGATGTGGGTTTAAAATCTCCCATCAGGAGATTCCCGGCAAGTTCCACTCTCCCGCGGGGGCCATAGGATTCAATCAGCTCCGACTGATAAGTCGGACAGACCGCGAGGCAAGCACCGCAGCGGACGCAACTATCATACTCCTCTTTCCATCTCGGAACGCCTTCCAAAAACATCTTAACCATTCCCCTGTAGAAATTTTGTCTGACATTCTTTACCGCAAAAGTAATAAAGCTTCCCTTTCGCCTCTAAGGTTTCGGCCCGGTCCTTTGGAATATAGACTCCGCAGACTTCATCCCGGGCCAATTCTGATCCCTTGTCCAATTGATCTTTTCTCGAAGGGGATTTCCGGAATAGCGAACCCAGGAGAGGCAAAATAAAAAGTAAGATAAGAACGATCCAGCCGCCTAGAATCAGAAATCTCACTGGAGGGACCCCTTTTCTTCCCGCATCAACAGGGCAATCTTTTCAGAAAGACCATGCGTAAACGGACTTTCGGGATGTTTCTTAAGAAGCCGCCGCCACATTTCAACCGCCTCCTTTTTGTCGCCTTTGTCTCCGAGCAAAATAACACCCAGATTAAAGAGCGCTGCAGGATGATCCGGGTTCAAAGCAAGTACCGTTTTCAGTTCAACGATCGCCTGGTCCGACTCTCCCAGATTTCTGAAACAGGTCGCCAGGTCGGTTCGGACAGACGAGTTTTTGGGTTCAATCATCAAGGCTTGAATATAAAGCTCTTTTGCTTTTTCATACCTTTTGATATCAAAATTAGAATTTCCCAGAAAAATCAATGCTTCCAGATCTTTTGGGTTCTTCTTCAAACGCTCCTTGAAAGAAGAAATTTCTGCCATCGGACCCGTACCGGGATGGTCTTCTTCAGGCGCATTCTCGGTGGGAGGAAGATTGGCATTCGAAACAGCCTGATTCTTGCTCATGCCTGGCGTTCCGGATTTGCAGCCTGAAAATGGAAAAATTAAGATAGCGATGGCGATAAAGAATAAGAACGGCATCTTTGTTGTCGTCGATTTGCCGGTCAACGATTTCTGATCCCTTGCCCTTGATCAAGCCTCTCAACCACTTCCGAAATCTGTCTGGCGAGATTGATGTCGGAAACCGTAATCCCGCTTGAAAACCTGCCAGAGATGATGATTAACACGCTTCCGCCTGTCACGACGAGGTCAGGGAGATGTCCTGATCCCACCCCGATTGCGGCCACCCGGTTTGAAAATTCTACCGCGGTTTTGAAGGAGTCTACGGGTATTAATCGCTGTAACGCGCGATCGGAAAAGGTCCAACCTGAAAGACCCGGCTTCAGTTCAGCGATTTCGACATACGTCAATGGCGGGTCCTCTTCGTCTATAATCTCCCGGTAAGCCATATCTATTTTAAGGGCCATCTCTCTTTGCTCCGGCAAGACCTCATTTCCCTCTTGATGAAAAATGACCCAGAGGCCATCCTTGTCAACCACCAGATCAGGAGGAATCCCGTCTTTATGAGAACGACCTATTTTGTTCATAAATGAGACCGCGGCACGATACGATCCCCTGAAAAACTGTTTCCTGAATCCCTGGTCAATAAAGTCCCAGGACTCGAGTCCCTTTATCTTTTCCATATTCATTACCCCGTCCGTTCTGATGCCTAATCCAGGTCGATCGGCCGAATCGGTTTTATTTCCTCGTTTGGGTCAAGATGTTTCATCGATTCCTTGAACTTTTCTTCCAGAATTCTCGACCTCTCCCTGAGCGCATGGCCTTCACTCAAGAATTTCTCCTCAACCTCTTTTTTTCGCACTTCAAGATTCCGGATCATCTCATTGATGGAGGGGAAACTTTTATCCGGCTTTTTTCCTTCATGCCAAAGAACTGCGCCAGTCGTTTTATCAACGATCAGACGGGATTGACAGGTGGGGCACTGGGTCTCGATCTTGGCATCATCCATGATCAATTCAGTATAAAGAATCATCCTCACAAATGCAAACGTCCGAGATTTTCGAGAACACAAAATACACGAATTGATTGACAATTCGCAATAGTGTGATATTTTAAAACTCATTTGTTAAAGAAGGTTCAACCATATTAAAAACTACAGATAGGGGATTATTGAATGCTAAAAGTTCGTTTAACACTATTTTTGTTTTTGCTTTCCACCACTTCGTTTTCCGCAATGGCTGCCACCACGACGAGCCCGTCGCCAGGCGATATGAAATCCATAAGCGGCCCGTCCCGGACCATTACCCAGGAAATGGGAGGAATTAATAGGGATGGGGATGTGAATGTGGATCTGTCGGTTTTAGATGGAACAGGGTTCTATCAGTCAGGTTATTCATCCGGAGCCCCCCAGGGATATATCCCCACCCTTCAGATTAACATGGGGATCTGGGGCGGGGAATTGCGCGTCGGTGGAGGATACGGAACCGAAAGTTCAACTCGCACAGGAAGTCTGGGATATAAATTTATCGCGGGACCGGGAGCCGCCTATGGAAGAATAAACTTTAACAGAGTCTCGCCTTCTCCAAATACCACTCCGGGATATCCGGCCAAAACAGGGGATTTTGATATCACGGCTGGATATGCTTTTTCGAAAGACTTGAAAAATATGATTGTTAATCTCAATGGCGAGTTTACAATCGATTCGGACTACTTCGATAACGGCACAAGCACCAATCAATCAACGACCGATTTGAAACTCAATGGCGCCATTTTGATGCCGGTAATCTCAAAATTATCTTTCATCTGCGAGCTTGGTTTTGACACCAGTGCCAATCCCACGAAAACGGCAAACGGGAATTCGTCTACGGCTCTGGTGGTTGGTCTGGGTGGCCGCCTTACTCCAAATAGCAAAGTCACAATTGATGGGCTGGTTCTAAGTTACGCTTCGCTTTCAGGAAGCGGTCGGCCTTACGATTCAGTTTCCGGTATCGGGACACCGGTTGTGCTCCGGGCAAACTATCAGTTCTAGCTTGCAGGTCGATGAAAAAGCCCATTTGCTTCGTTCTCGTCCCTCAGACTCGTCAACGTACATCCACCGTACGCTTCCATCGTCTTCAGGACTGCGGCCTTCCAACTGGAGCTTTTTGATCAACCTGATTTTCAGGAAATTATTTCAAAGGGCGGCCGGATGGCCGCCCTTTTTTTAGTACCGACGGTTTTTACGAGTCGGATAAATGATTAATGATGTAAGTGATGTAGACCAACGGCGTAACCGGATCGGTCATCTTTAGAAGCTCCTCGGTCTTTCTCCCTTCGCGTTCTATTTGAAACCCTTCCGCGTTTGGCGTGACACCCAGAATCTTTTTATACTCCGCGGCCAGATCTTTGGAGGTTCCCATAAACACGATCCGTTTATTGGTAATGACCAGTTTACCCTCATCAATTTTCATCATCTCCTTTCCGATCACGGGATGGCTCTGAAACAATGACGGGTGGAGCGTGACCCCTTTGATCAAACGGATACTTAAACCAATTCCTTCTCCCCGCGTAGATTTTCTCGAGATCTTTTCTTCAAAAAGAGCGACTCCGGTAACCACGTAATAAGCTTCCTCTCCCTTTTTCAATATCATCGGCGTGTCCAACTTCGACAACGGAATCAGTCCATCGTGTTCCACTCTCTGAGTCAGTGTTTCCAATTTTGAAGTCTCTTGAGAAGTGAAAGGAGGGGGCTTGGCCTCTTTAGACGATGGATTGCAGCCAGTGACCAGGGCCATCGATATCATGAATCCCGTCACGAATATTTTGATATCTTTCATCAAAACTCAATCCCTTTTTGCGCTTTTATCCCTTTTTTGTAGGGATGTTTAATCTCCTTCATTTCCGTCACCAGATCCGCGAGTTCAATGACATGGGGATCGGCATCTCTCCCTGTCAGGACGACATGCAGTTTTCTAGGTTTCGCTTTCAGAAATGTGAGGAGCTCTTCTACCGGAAGGTAACCGTAGGATGTGACATAATTGATTTCATCAAAGATGAGCATGTCGTACTGCTCTTCTTTAACCTTGCGAAGTCCAAAATCAAAGGCTTCCTTCGCTTTTTCCATATCGCGTTCCCGATTTTGGGTGTCCCAGGTAAATCCTTCACCCATGGGATAGATCTCGGGATTATTTCCAAGCTTTTTTGCCGTTTCCATCTCGCCATACTTCCATTTTCCCTTGATAAACTGAACAATAAGAACCTTCATTTTTTGTCCCACGGCCCTGAAAGCAAGCCCGAGTGCCGCCGTCGTTTTTCCCTTCCCGTTTCCGGTATGAACGATAATTAATCCGTCTTTCTTTTGCCGGCCCGACGGCGGAGGAGTCTGGGGAGATTCCGGCATCAGAGCAACCGCTGGCTTGCGAGGAGAAAGAAACGTGAAAAAAATTCTCCCGAGATTACCATCATCATAGCCACATACATCAACCCCGTCGCGGATTGCGTCGACCGGATCCGAACAGTATGAAGAATCATAAAAATCAGGACCAACGGAGCAAGAAATCCAATCAGAATTCTGATCCAGAGAAAAAGTCCTTCGATATTTTCCAGATAAATCGCCTTTTTGATCAATTCGATATCCCGGAGTTGTATGAGACTGATCAGAGATACCAGCGCCTGAAACAGGAGAAACAGGAGAAAAAGGTAAGAGAGCCTTTTGTAGGGCGAGATGGGGAGATGGATATTGGTGAGGTAGCAGTGACCCAGATTCATTCCTACGAGACCCGCACCCATCAGAAGAGCTGAAAGACAAAAATTGATCGGGAGAAGATAGGTTAAACTATCCGGCGTCAAGGGACGGCTATAGGCAACTCCGCTCCAGACTAATCCGATAAGTCCTACGGCACTTGAAATCCAGAGTGCCCCTTTTCCTAAAGACTCTCCTCCAAGCCAGAGGGTCAGTAAATGCAGAAACAGAAAAACCAGATAGAGAAGAAAACAGATCCCTATTCCGATTCGGTCTGTCTTAGAAAACTGATGATTAAAAGAAAAGAAAAAGAGTGCGAGTATGATACTGATAAGAAACAGGATTCCGTTTGTCCGAAAAAGGACCCTTCCTGTAATCCTGATGTCCAGAAGATTCATGAGGAATGTTCCACCCACGGCAATCTGGCTTAAAATGAGAAACCCGATATCAAAAAGTTTATCCATAGAAACCGAAAACTAGCATATCCGTTTCATTCGTGTCAATTCTGGCTTCCGCGAAAAGAGCCTCTTCTGTCCGCAAAACCGCTTCAAGGAGATGATTTGACATAGTCCAGGGAATATATTAGAGTGGCTCGATTATCGTTTTTTGAGGAGATCTATTGTCTTTTGTGATCACGGTTTACGTTCCGGAAGGTATCGTGATGGCGGCTGACAGCCGTCAGATTATCACGATTGAAAATAAAATGCCGAACGGAACTATTTCACTTATTGAAACAATCCGTTCGAATTTTGTCTATAAAATATTTTACCTGGCTCAACAACAGGTCGGAATCAGCACCTTTGGAGAATCGATTTTAGGAAAATTGACGATTGAAAGTCATATCAAGCGTTTTACCGAGGAGATGCTCGAAACGGATGACGACGTCGCAACGGTCCCGGAGAAGCTCGTCACCTATTTTCGAGCTCGTTTTCCGAACTCCGACACCGCGTTTCATGTGGCGGGATACAAGAGAAAAGGGAAAATTAGCGAAGCCCAGGTGACACATTGCCAGATTTCCAGAAACGAAATTAAGCCCCTGAATACCCATCCGGAAACCAAAGAAACGGTTTATGGAACCAGCTGGGGAGGTCAGGGCGATATTATTGCCAATCTTCTTCAACCGGGTCAATTTATGACCTCTGACGGGGTCACTCACATACCCAAGCCGCCGATACTTTTCGACACCCTCCCTCTTCAGGATGCCATCGATTTTTCCATATACGCCGTCCGAACCACCATTGACACGATGCGTTTCCAGACCCGACCCAAAAACGTCGGAGGACCGATTGACGTCCTGGTCCTCTCTCCGGACGGGTCACGTTGGGTGCAGAAAAAGGGGTTACATGGCGAAAGACGTCAATCCTATTGATCTTAAAGTTGGTCTAAAAATTTTAATGCCAGACCACAGAATCGAAACGACGCAGGCCTACTTAGTTTGTACATTGAGGCAGTCGAAATTCGAGAACGCAGCAGTTGAACTTTTTCACCAACCTTTTAAAAGAGGAAAAATAAATGGGTGATATCCTTGTACTAGACCTTGAGACACAAAAATCATTTGAGGAGGTCAATGGACGCAATTTCAGAGATCTCCTGGTCTCCGTCGTCGGTCTCTACTCCTATCAAAAAAATGTTTTCGAATGCTACGTTGAAAATGAGGTTCATCTATTACTTCCGATGCTGGAATCGGCCGACCTGGTTATTGGCTTCAATACAAAAAGATTCGATTATCTTGTTCTGGAACCTTATTTTAAGAAGAGCCTCGATCACCTTCGAAGCCTGGATATTCTCGAAGAAGTTCAAAAAACGCTCGGACATCGCTTAAGCCTCGACACGCTTGCCAAAGCCACTCTTAATCAATCCAAAATCGGCGAAGGATTGGACGCGATACGTTATTTCAGGAGCGGGGAAATCGACAAGCTTAAGAAATATTGTCTGGAAGATGTCCGGTTAACCCGGGACCTCTATGAATACGGCAAGAAAAACGGAAAGCTCTATTATTCCGATCGATCGGGCAAGGGAATTCTCAGCTTCTCCGTTAAATGGGAGATGGAAACTCAGCAGTCCCTTTTTTAGGCTATCGGATACCTCTCATCCTGAATGGCCCTGATCATTTTGAGAACATCCCTGGTCGCTCTGACGTCATGTACCCTGACAATATGAATCCCTTTCCACTGGGCCCAAGCCGCCGCGGCCAGAGAACCGAATAGGCGCTTTTCAATCGGACGTTCGAGTACTTTTCCAATAAACGATTTGTGAGAAACTCCGATCATCACCGGTCTGTTGAGCATCCGAAACCGGTCCAGAGAACGAAGAATTTCCAGATTGTGTGACAGAGACTTTCCAAAACCGATTCCGGGATCGAGGATAATCTGCTCCGGCCGTACACCTCGTTCAATCGCTCTCTCAAATCTCCCTTTAAGAAAAAGAAGAACCTCCTGAACAACCGACTGATACTCGGGTTCGTCCTGCATCGTTCCGGGTGTCCCCTTCATATGCATGAGTACTGCCGCAACACCCTGCCTGGCGACGAGATCCATCATACCGGGCTCGCCCAAAGCCCGAATGTCATTGATCATCGCAGCCCCGCATTCAATCGCTCGCCGGGCCATTTCGGTCTTACAGGTATCAACTGAAACCGGAATTTTTAGTCTGGGAATAACCGCTTCAAGAACAGGTATCACCCTTTCAAGTTCTTCCGCCAGGCTCACCGACGCAGCCCCTGGTCTAGACGATTCCCCTCCGATATCGATGAAGTCAGCGCCCTCTTCTTCCATCTGAAGTGCCCGCTCTGCTGCCTTTTCCCGGCTGAAATAGAGACCTCCGTCTGAAAAGGAGTCAGGGGTCACATTGAGAATTCCCATGATCCTGGTTTGCAGTCCCAGTTGAATTCTAAACCGGCCGCAGACGAGTTCCTGTTTTTGATTTGCGTCTTCCATTCTTTCCAGGTCAAAAAAAACGGGCCCTCATGAGGCCCGTCTACACACACCCTTGATCTTAATATCACCCGGATGAAAATTTAAGCGGGCGTCGTCATCGCGGATTGAATTATCTTATCTATTTCAGGAGCATCCAGAGATTCTTTTTCCAGCAAGGCTTCGGCCAGCGCCTTTAATGCGTTAAAATGGGTCTTGATAATATGCCTTGCCCGCTCATAGTTCTCGCTGACAATCCTTCTGACCTCGTTGTCAATCTCGATTGCGATTGATTCGCTAAAATCCCGATGCTGTGAAATTTCCCTTCCCAGGAAGATTTCCTGTTCTTTTCTGCCATAGGTTAACGGGCCGAGTTTATCGCTCATTCCCCATTCACAGACCATTTTTCGCGCCAGATCAGTGGCTCTTTCGATATCATTTCCGGCGCCGGTCGTCACAAACTGCAGGGCCACTTCTTCCGCCACCCTACCTCCCATCAAGATCGCAATGTTATTGAGGAGAAACTCTTTCGCATAGGTATAACGGTCATCCGTCGGAAGCTGCATGGTTAAACCAAGCGCCCTGCCGCGAGGAATAATGGTCACTTTGTGCACGGGGTCCGTCCCGGGCAATATTTTGGCGACAAGGGTGTGGCCCGCTTCATGATAGGCCGTGGTCTTTTTTTCAACATCATTAATCATGATGCTCTTCCGTTCAACCCCCATCAGGACTTTATCCTTGGCAAATTCAAAATCGATCATTTCCACTACTTTTTTATTTTTCCTTGCAGCCAAAAGGGCCGCTTCGTTCACCAGATTTTCAAGGTCGGCACCGGCAAATCCGGGGGTTCCTCTTGCAATGATATTGAGATCCACATTGGAATCGAGCGGTATCTTCTTCGTATGGACTTTAAGTATTTCAGCTCTCCCTTTAAAGTCGGGACGCGGGACCACCACCTGGCGATCAAACCTTCCGGGCCGAAGCAGGGCCGGATCCAAAACATCCGGACGATTTGTGGCCGCAATTAAAATGACTCCTTCGGCTGTTTCAAAGCCGTCCATTTCGACAAGAAGCTGGTTCAGGGTTTGCTCCCGCTCATCGTGTCCGCCTCCTAAACCTGCGCCCCGATGTCGACCTACGGCATCAATTTCATCAATAAAAATAATACAAGGCGCCTGCTTTTTCCCCTGTTCAAAGAGATCGCGCACGCGCGAGGCTCCTACTCCCACAAACATTTCTACAAAATCAGAACCGCTGATACTGAAAAAAGGAACGCCCGCTTCTCCTGCGATCGCTTTCGCCAGAAGCGTTTTTCCTGTACCGGGAGGACCGACGATAAGAACCCCTTTTGGGATCCGCCCTCCTAATTTTTGAAACTTTGGGGGGTCTTTTAAGAACTCGATAATTTCGACCACTTCGTCTTTCGCTTCGTCGACACCGGCCACATCGGCAAAGGTGACTTTTTTCTTATCTTCCGACAAGAGACGGGCGCGGCTCTTCCCAAACGACAGGGCCTTGTTTCCGCCCATCTGCATTTGTCTCATGAAGAAAATCCAGAGCGCAAGAAAGAAGACAAAAGGACCCCAGGTGATGAGAAACGTGATATACCACGGGTTTTCATCAGGAGGTTTCACCGTTATTTTGACATTTTTGTCACGGAGCGACTTAATCAGTTCCGGATAGTTTGCCGTATAGGTTTTGAACTTAACCCCGTCCTTCAGAACACCGGAAAGATGATTCTCTTTGATAATAATCTCCGAAACATCTCCTTTTTCAACCCGGGCCATAAAATCGCTGAATATCAGTTCTTCTTCCCCGGGACGAGTCGGTACGTTGAATAGATTAAACAGAAGGATCATAAATAACCCTATGACCAACCAAAGGGCTAAATTCTTAAAGCGCGGTTTCATTTAAATCTCCAGTTGTTTGGGAGTCCGTCCTGTCTCAAACAGAATCATGATCGATCGGAAAACGGCTGCGAGAAACTCATGTTCTTTTAGCCATTACATTATATGACAGGTGGGTCAGTCTATCACAGTTTAATCTTAAACAACAATAATATTTATTTTTTAGTAATAATTACTCATTAAAGTTTTCAAGCACGGCCATATAAGGAAGGTTTCGATATTTATTGTCAAAATCCAGACCATAACCAACGATAAACTTGTCCGGTATTTCAAATCCAGCATAATCGAGATCCACTTCAACCTGCCTTCCCTCGATTTTATTCAAAAGAACACATACTTTCAGAGAATTCGGCTTTTTGGTCTTGATCTGCTTCTTGAGATATTGAAGTGTCAGTCCGGAATCGATGATATCTTCTACCAGCAAAACATCCTTTCCCTTGATATCATCCGGAATGTCAGACAGAATTTTGACTTTCCCGGAGGAATGGGTCGCCCCCTGGTAACTGGAAACGATAATAAATCCGACCTGGAGCGGGAGTGAAATGGCTCTGGACAAATCGGCATAAAACGCGTAGGCGCCTTTCAGTATTCCGATGAGATAGAGTTCTTTGCCCGAATAATCTTTGGCTATTTTATTGCCTAATTCTTTAATTCTTTTTTGAACCGCCTCCTGCGTAATGAGCGGTTTTCCGAAAATCTTTACAGCCATTCAATTTCCTTTCGAAAGAGTAGGACCGTGGGGAGCTCTCTTAAGTTTTTTTCATATTTTTAGTAAAAAAGCAAGCCAATTTATGCCGGGTAAAATGACTCAATTGACAGAATGGATTGCGTTTCCAGATTCACAAGCGATTTGTAATCCCTCTCAATTCCGACCACCCATAAAATCCGGTCTGGACCCGCCAATAAGGGTATCCGATCCCTGATCGGTCTGGATATTTTCAGGTCCACAAAAAGGTCCTGAAGTTTCTTCTTCTTTCCTTTCAAACGCTCGGTATAAATCAGATCTCCAGGACGACGGCATCTCAGTTTTAACGGGTGCGTGATGCGATCATAGTCAAACCAGATTTCATTCGCTTTCGGCGGTCCTGAAAGCGGCCCTCTTTTCAAAAGAGTGCGAAGCGTTATTTGGAGTTCCGGTCTGGAAATCTCCCCGGGAACAGGTAAAAGAAAATCAAATTTTTCGCTCGAGTCAGGAATTCTCTCAAAAGCGAATTCCAGTTCGGCGTCCTGTTTAAAAACCTGGATCCCCGCCGGAAGATCGATCTGTTTCCCGTTTTTCCCTTCTTTTGCCAGGCGGATGATCTGTTCAATATGTTTAAACTGGAGATGGTCCAGATTTCCTTTGAGTTGATACAAGAGAGACCTCAATATCCCTCTCTGTATCGCCCGGGAGAGACTCATAAAAGACGAAATTCTCAATATCTTCTTTTTTGAATCAGAAAACCGGACCACGGCCGGCATTTCCAGGTGAATCCTTTCCTCAAAAACCTGCTTTTCTTCCTGCAAGATATTCATTTCATCGCCCAGCACTTTCACAATATTTGGATTATACCGCTTAAGTAAGGGAAGGAGTTCATGACGAACCTGATTTCTAAAATAGATGGGCAGATCGTTTGAATAATCTTCCCGAAAACTCATTTTGTTCAGCCGCAGATAATCTATGATCTCTGTCCGGGTCACATGAAGAATCGGTCGTATAATCTTTCCCCGTTTCTTCGGAATGGAGGTCAGCCCTGAACTACCGGCACCCCGAATGAGCCTCATCAAAAAAGTTTCGGCCTGGTCGTCTGCATGGTGACCTGTGACAATCCAATGACATTGATAACGGCTGGCGATATCTTCAAGGAATTCATATCTCACTTTCCGCGCCGCATCCTGCATCGATCTTTTCTGCAATTTGGCCAGAGAGGCGATCTCCTTCTTAGCGACGGTAGAGGGTATTTTCATGGCGTCAGCCATCCGACGGACAAACCGGGCGTCTTCATCGGAATCTTTTCCGCGAAGGGCATGGTTTAGATGGGCCACGTGAAGCTGGAAAGGATAGCTGTCGGAGATCTGAAAAAGAAGATGCAGCAGAAAGCTGGAGTCAGCGCCGCCTGATACCGCAACAAGGAGGCGGTCATTCGGACTTACACCGAGCAATTCCAAATTTTCTTTAAGTTGAGTTAACACCTAATTGGGTTGGTTCAGAATTTCTTTCGCTTTAACAATGTCCCGGGTAATCTGCTGAATCAATGCTTCCCGGTCGGGAAATTTCATTTCGTTTCTCACTTTCCCGTAGAAATCAACTTTTAACTCTTCGCCGTATAAGGTCCCGCCATTCTTAAAGAGATGAACCTCGATCTGGCGCAGCGCATTTTCAAATGTCGGCTGTGTTCCAATATAGACGATTCCTGAAAAAGTTTCGCTTTTCTTTTCGGCCCGGACTGCATAAACCCCGTTTCCCGGAATGAGCTTATCTCCAGGCAGAATATTGGCAGTTGGAAATCCAAGCTTTCTTCCCCGACCCTCTCCCGCCACAACGGTTCCTTCAATCTGATAGGGCCGTCCCAACAACCTGTTCGCTTCCTGTACTTTTCCTTCAAGCAAGAAATTCCGGATTAAGGAGGAGCTAACCATTTGGCCCTTCAGAACCACGGGAGGAATGATCTCAACATGAAACCCGAATTCAGCGCCGAAAGATTGGAGCATATCTACATTTCCGCTCCTACCCTGACCAAATCCGTAATTTTTTCCTACCATGACCTCCCGAACCTTCAGACCATTAACTAAAAAAGTCTTCACAAAATCACGGGGAGTCTGAAAAGAAAACTCCTTTGTGAATTCAATGCAGAAAATCGTGCTGATTCCACATTTTTCAATCAGCTCGATCTTTTCCCTGGTGGTACAGAGAAGTTCAAGTGCACGTTCCGGAAAGAGAACTTTGACCGGATGAGGGTCAAATGTGAAGGCCATGGCCGTCCCGTTTCTTTCTTCTGCTTTTTGAACGACCCTTTTCAGAATACTCTGGTGTCCGATATGGAGCCCGTCAAAATTGCCCAGCCCGAGTACTGGATAAGGGTAGGTTATTTCGCCCCGGATTGTTTTGAGAAATTCCGGGGTCATCGATTCAGAATTCGGGCAGCGTCTTTTGCAAAATAGGTCAGGATCATATCTGCTCCGGCCCTCTTGATCGAAACGAGCGATTCCAGCATGGCCGCCTTTCCGTCGATCCATCCTTCTTTTTCAGCCGCCTTAATCATGGCATACTCACCGCTCACCTGATAGGCCGCGACGGGAACCTCAAACTTTTTCTTGATCTGATAAATAATATCAAGATAGGGCATCGCCGGTTTGACCATGATGATATCGGCTCCCTCTTTAATATCGAAAGCCACCTCCCTTAAAGCCTCCCGGCTGTTGGCCGGGTCCATTTGGTAAGTCTTACGGTCTCCAAAGGAAGGAGCGGATTGAGCCGCCTCCCGAAAGGGTCCGTAAAAACAGGACGCATATTTCGCGGAGTAGGCCAGAATAGGGGTTCCGGTCTTACCGGCCTGGTCGAGAAATTTCCGAATGAATCCAATGCGGCCATCCATCATATCCGACGGAGCCACCATGTCGGCTCCCGACTCAACATGCGTTAATGCCATTTTGGCCAGAAGCGGCAGAGTCTCGTCATTTTGAATTTCTCCATTGAGGACGACTCCGCAATGCCCGTGGGAGGTATATTCGTCGATACAGACATCGGTTATCACGAGCAACTGAGGAAATTTCTGTTTAATCTTCCTGACGGCGGTTTGTACGATTCCGTTCGGATTGTAAGCTTCACTTCCGAAATCGTCCTTCTTTTCGGGGATACCGAACAAGATGACCGACCGGACTCCCAATGAAATAATTTCCTCTATTTCAGGCAAAATCTGGTCGACTGAAAAGCGATAGTGTCCCGGCATAGACGAGATTCCGGAACGGATCGCTTTACCGTAAGTCACAAATAATGGATAAATAAACTGATCGGGTTCCAGGCGAGTCTCTTTTACCAAAACGCGAATCTCTTCGCTTTTTCTGAGTCGTCTTGGACGATGTACGGGGTAAGTCATTTTCTTTCCTGTTATTTATAATATTCCAGAATCGCATCTGTTAATGCCTTGATCGTATGCTCTTGAGGCTGAATATCGACTGCGAAACCCGCCTCCCGAAGCGTTTGGGAAGTGATCGGTCCGATACTTGCTATCTTGGTATTATTAAAAATGTTTTTAAGTTCCCTGGACTGAAACAAATCTAAAAAGTTCTTGACGGTCGAAGAACTCGTAAAAGTGAGGACTGCAATTTTATTGTCAATTAACAGCCTTTTGATTCGATCGATATTGTCATGTGGCCTGATATTTTTATAAGCCGTAACCAAATCCACTTTAGCTCCCATTTTTCTGAGAGATTCTGGAATGACTTCTCTCGCCTCTTTTGCCCTGGGTATAAGGAATGAAAGGCCTTTGATGTCCATCTCCTGGAACGCCTCCACCACACTTTCTCCCTGAAACGAAGCGGGAACCAGGTCACATTGAATTCCATATTTCAGCAGATCTTCTGCAGTGGAAGAACCGACCGCGCAAATCTTGATACGGTGAAGAACCCGGATATCTTTTCCCAGGACTTTCAATCGACTCATAAAGAAGTGAACGCCGTTGACGCTTGAAAAAAGGATCCAGTCGTATTTCTCGAGCGATCTGATTGCCAGATCCATTTCTTCCCAGCTCTCTGGCGGAACAAGAGAAATGGTCGGAAAAATAACGGGCTCCGCCCCGTAATAGAAGAGGAGATCCGAAAAATCTTTGGACTGTTCCTTGGAACGGGTAATTAATATTTTCTTTCCGAACAGAGGTCTTTTTTCAAACCAGTTGAGTTTCTCTCTTAATTGAATCACTTCACCAACCAGTATCAGTACAGGGGGTTCAAGCTCGTTTTCGTCGCTCTTTTTCAGAATATTCGATAATGTGCCTATGACCGATTTTTGATCATACCGGGTCCCCCACCTGATCAGGGCAATCGGCGTGTCGGGGCTTCTCCCGTTTTTGATCAGCTGTTTGACAATTGTTTTCAGATTTCCCAGACCCATGAAAAAAACCAGCGTGCCGATTCCGGTAGAAATCCTGGACCAGTCTATTGAGGACTCCAGTTTGGATGGATCTTCATGTGCGGTAATAAACGCAACGCTGGAGCTCAACCCCCTATGCGTGAGCGGAATTCCGGCATAGGCCGGCACCGCGATCGCAGAAGTAATTCCGGGAACGACTTCAAACGGGAGCCCTTCTTCAACCAGCGCCTCGGCTTCTTCACCTCCTCTTCCAAAGATAAACGGATCTCCCCCTTTAAGTCGGACGACCGTTTTCCCTTCCATCGCTTTCTGAATAACCCGCGCATTAATTTCGGCCTGCTGAAAGGAGCCGTCTCCCTTCTTTCCGACAAAGATCTTTTCCGTCCCGGTTTTTGAAAAATCCAGAATGTCCGGATTGACGAGGGAATCATAAAATATCACATCGGCCTCTTCCAGACATTCTTTCCCCTTTAACGTCAGCAGTTTTGGGTCTCCCGGACCCGCTCCCACCAAGTAAACTTTTCCCCGTGTCATCTTTTCTACTGATAAACCTCTTCTAAGATCTCGCGTCCACCCAGGGAAAGAATTCTGTCGGCAAGCGCCAGTCCCAGCTCTTCGGCTTCCCCTTCCGCACCCTGAATCGATTCGCGGATCATCGCCTGTCCGTCTAAACTCGACACCATCCCCTTCAAAACGATTCCCCCGTCCGCTACCCGGGCAAGTGCCCCAATGGGCACCTGACATCCACCTTCCAGCCGTTTTAGAAAGCTCCGCTCGGCCCGCATTCTAATTCGGGTCTCGGGCTCTTCAAGAAACGCCAGTATCTTGTGAAGAAAGAGATCATCCTTCCTCAATTCTACTCCCAGAACACCCTGTCCGACCGCAGGAAGAGAGATTTCCGGATCAAGATATTCCGTAATTCTATCTTCGAAACCAAGACGTTTCAATCCAGCGGCTGCCATGATCACCGCATCCAGGTTTTCTTCCTCCAGCTTTCTCAACCGGGTCTCAACATTCCCTCGAATGGATCGAATCTGAAGGTCGGGCCTCGCTGAGAGTAATTGCGCCTGCCTACGGAGACTGGATGTTCCCACTTTTCCCCCTCTTGGAAGCTCAAGAAATCCAATCTTGTCCTGACTGACCAGGACATCCCTGGGATCATCCTGGCTCGTATAAAATGCAAGATGGAGCCCATCCGGAAGATCTGATGGGACATCTTTCATGCTATGAACCGCCAGGTCTATTTCATCTTCCAGCAGTTCCTCCTCGATCTCCTTGACAAAAAGCCCTTTTCCGCCCACCTGGGCAAGCGGAACATCGAGGATCTTGTCTCCGGATGTGTGAATCACCTTAAGATGCACCTGCAGACCGGGGTGATTTTTTTCTATGCCCGATTTGATCCAATGGGCTTGCCATAATGCCAGTTTGCTTCCGCGTGTGCCGATCCAGATTGCATCCCTCATTCACTCGCCTTTCTCACGGAATAAGATATCAAAAAATGGTTATAAAAAATTAAATTATTTATTATCCTGCGATTCTCTGGCGCGGGAGAGGGGATTTTCCTGGGACTCCGGGGACGCGTCCGGGTGAGGCAGGTCGACTCCTGAATCGGACAGGATTTGATTTTCCTCCGCTTCAAGATCAAACAATTTACGCGTGGTTTGGATGACCTGCTGTCCATGGGACTGATGTGCCTCGGATTTCAACACGGAAAGGGGGAAATGAAGAATTTTATTAATAATATTCTGGGAAAGGGTTTCAATGGCGCTGATCTCATCCTGAGAAATTTCCCTTCCCCATTTCGCAATGGTCTTGTCGACTTCCGTTTTTCGGATCGACTCCACTTTCTCCCGAATCGCAATAATCGTTGGTACCACATTCAGGGATTTTAGCCATCGATCCATCGTTTCAACTTCTTCTGAGATAATCAATTCGGCTTTTTCCGCCTCTTTCATTCTCTCTTTCAGATTCGCTTCGACCACGGACTGCAGGTCATCAATATCATAGAGAAATACGTTATCCAGGCTGTTGACCTTTGGATCAATATTCCGCGGCACTGAAATGTCGACCAAGAAAATAGGCCGATTCTTTCTTCGAGATATGGCGTGCTCAACCATTTCTCGGTCAATGAGGAAATAGGGCGCTCCGGTTGAACAGATCACAATATCGGCTTCGGCCAGGTCCGCTTTAAGATCATCGAATTTGACCGACACCCCATTGAATTCCCTGGCCAATTCCACGGCTCTCTGGTAATTCCTATTTGTGACCATGACCGTCTTGACCCCATTGTTCACCAGGTGCCGGGCGGCGAGCTCGCTCATTTCGCCTGCACCGACCAGCAGAACTGTTTTTCCGCTTAAATCTCCAAATATTTTCCTGGCCAATCCTACTGCAGCGTAGCTGACCGAGACCGCATTTTCCGAGATCTTGGTCTGCGTTCGAACACGTTTCGCTACGGAAATCGCTTTTTTGAAGAGCTTGTTTAGAATCACCCCCGTCGACTTATTGATCATCGCGTAATCAAATGCTTCCTTCAACTGCCCTGAAATCTGAGGCTCTCCGACCACCATCGAGTCGAGGCTGGAAGAAACCCGGAAGATATGGCTGATCGCGTCTTCCGATGAATAAAAATAGAGATGCCGGGTGAATTGTGAAAACGGGATGGCAGGATTTTCTCTTGAGCTTTCGAAAAGAAACCGGCTCAGAAAGTCGAAAGTTTCAGGAACATTCTCCGTGGTCGTACAAATTTCGACCCGGTTGCAGGTCGAGAGAATGAGTCCTTCTGAAACCAGGGGAGAAGCGACCAGCTGAGAGAGATATTTTCCGAGCAATGATTCGGGAAAGGAAAATTTCTCTCTGATTTCAACGGGAGCGGTTTTGTGATTCAGGCCTACAAGAACGATATTCATATTATTCATTTTTAGCGACTAGATAAACCTGTGCGGTCCCTTTGCCAGAATATTGACCAGGAAGAAAGTGAACACAACGCCCATAAAACCAATGATTGCCAAATAGGCGGCCTTCCTGGCTCTCCAGCCGATGGTCAATCTTCCATGAATCATCCCAAGATAAAATAACCAGGTAATCAAAGTAAAAATCCTCTGCGGGTCCCAGACCCAATAGGAGCCCCAGACATCACTCGCCCAGATCGCTCCTGCCAAGATTCCGAGCGTTAAGAGAGGAAAGCCTGCAGAAATCGCCCATTGATTCAATTGATCAAGCAGGTCCAGTGACGGGAGTTTGTAATACAGTATGCTGAATCGCTTTGATTTAAGGAGTCTTTCCTGAATCAAATACATCAATCCGGCAACAAAAGCGATTGTAAAGGCCACCCCCCCCAACACAGAAAGTGTCGTATGAATACCAAACCAGGAACTGTTCAGGTCAGGCTGAAGTGTCCGGATTTCATGCGGAAACGCTGCGGCAGATGCCAGGAAAAGAAAAGCCAGGGGCAGAATGAACGATCCTAGGATATGAATCCGGTATCTCACTTCCAGAACCAGGTAAGTCAGGATCATGGCCCATGAAAAAAAGGAGAGCATTTCGGGCAGATTGGACAACGGAAGATGTCCCGATTCAACCGTCCTAAGCAGGAGAGCGATCGTATGAAAAAGAAAGCCCGCTGCCGTGACTCCCAGTGCGAATTTGGAGAACGAGTCTTTTTTGCTGGAAAAGTAGAAGAGATAAAATACCGTTCCGACAAAATAAATCAGGATGGTAATTTTAAAGAAGAAGATATTCATCGCTTCGCTCTTATGACCCCTAACTTGAGTTCATCATGATCAGGACAGCTGTAACCCTCGATAAACTATCATTTTATTATAGAAATGAAACCGAAATTATGTCAAGCACTTAAAGTTTAGAGATTGACTTGTCGCTGTCGAAAAGAGTAGTATTTATCTTTGAATTTACTCATCTTTTTGGAAGGTCATGTTAATTCAGATGAAAATAAGAGGCATGATGTTTGATCCTCTGAACAACTCTTATATTGTAATTCTAAGGGATGAAAATAACAGTGAAATTCTTCCAATCTGGGTAGGGAAAGCTGAAGCCAACGCAATTAGTCTCGCTCTTGAAGGCGCTCTATCTGCCCGACCGCTCACCCATGATTTAATCAAGAATATACTGGACACGCTCAATGCAACCGTTATTAGCTGTGTCATTACAGATCTCAAGGAAAACACTTATTTTTCAAAGCTTCATTTAATGTTTAAGGATTCAGAATATACCATCGACGCGAGACCGAGCGACTCCATCGCCCTCTGTCTTAAGACCGAAGCCCCCATTTTCACCAGCGAAGAAGTGTTAAAAAAACATAGTGCCGAAGAATTAGATCGCTGGCTGGACAATATTCGACCGGAAGACTTTGGAAAATATGACGCTTAGTCAAAAACAGGGCCTCTTTTCCTCACACAGCTTTCTGACTACTCTCCTGGCTCTCTTTTTTTTTAACGGCTGTGCTTCGATAGACCACAATTATTCCCTGAATTATAAGAAGCTGACCCTTTCTCATGACCAATTGGTCCACGAAGGCCTAGCGGTACTTCCTATGAGCTTTCGATATGAGCAGGAACTCTATATCAAAACCGCCCAGTCCATTTACCTGAAAAATCTCAAGGGAATTGAAAAAGATATTGCTCTGATTGAACCGTCAGAAGCAGCTAAACTTTCAAAAGAATCTGGAGTTTACGAAGCCTATTTACAGCTGACCCAGATGGACTTGCAGAAAGAAGTTCCCCGTGAGCTTCTCATCCGAAAGGTGGGAAGGGCAATAGGTAAAAGATTTCTGATGATTCCTGAATTATCGGATACTCGAATTTCCGAAGGAGCCACACAACTCAAGATCAGAGCCCAAATTTGGGATATCGAAGTGGGTGAAATTGTCTGGGAAGCGAGTGAAGAGTCTCGAGGATATGTCATACTGATCTTTCCGCAAACGGCTGCGCCATTTGAAAAAGTCATGGAGGTGGCCTCCATCGACCTCATCAAAAAAATCCCTTAGCCGGCTGTCAGGAAAAGTTACCTATGCTTTATTATGGTCGCTCGACGGGACCGGCCACCCCACTGACTCGGCAACACTCAAGTTGATGACTTAGAGGAATTGAAAACGCAATGAAAATTGAAGTCAGTGTCGAGGGCGTCATTCTTGATGCCCAGTCTAACCAGCAAATGCTTGTCCTGAAACCGAAAACAAAAGGGGATGGGAAATTTCTTCCAATCTGGATAGGAAACGCCGAAGCCGTATCGATCAAAACGGCGTTGTCTCAAAATTCTACAATCCATGGAAGACCTCTTACCCACGATCTTCTCAAAAACATGTTAGCCTATTTTCAGGTACCGCTTCAAAAAGTGGTGATTTACAAACTGGTTCAGGGGACATTTTTCGCTTATCTTTATTTCAGCAAGGATGGGAGTGAATGGCAGGTTGATTCAAGACCAAGCGACGCCATTTCGATGGCAGTCCGAGTGAACATTCCCATCTTCGTAGAAGAAGACGTTTACAACAAGAAACAGGTCCGTTACAACGAAAAAACGGATCCCATTGAGATACCAAAAGGCTCATCCTGAACCGATATTTTTTGATTGACAATCTCACTTCCATGGGTTATTATTCCACCTTTGTTTTAATCTTTTTGGAAAAGGACTTTTCAATTGAATATCTCGAAAACAACCCAGATTAACAAAGATACGGTCATACGAAAATGGATCATTCTTGATGCAACCGATCAAATCTTGGGTAGATTGGCGACCCAGGCCGCCTTGCTCCTGAGGGGAAAACATAAACCGGTTTTCACTCCCCACCTGGACCTGGGGGATCACGTCATCGTAATTAATGCTGAAAAGATTAAATTATCCGGGAATAAGTTAAAAGGGAAGCTCTATCAACACCATACGGGGTATCCTGGCGGGTTAAAGACGATTGCAGCCGGAAAGTTGCTGGCAGAGAACCCTGAAAAGCTCGTGTTCAAGGCTATTGAAGGAATGATTCCCCACAATACGCTTGGATCTGAAATTGTTAAGAAATTAAGAGTCTATAAAGGCTCAGACCATCCCCATCAGGCGCAACAACCCGAGCAATTGACCTTAAAATAAGGAATTCATGGCCACCATATTAAACATTTCAACGGGAAAAAGAAAAGAAGCTGTAGCCCGGGTTAGTATTGAACCCGGTGACGGCAAGATTTTGATCAACAAGAAGCCGATCGACCATTACTTTCCAAGAGGAACATGGAAAATGATGGTCAGACAACCTTTCGAAGTTGTCGGATTAAGCGGACGCTATAATGTGACTGCTAACGTCTATGGTGGAGGCCTGACTGGTCAGGCGGGCGCAGTTCGCCATGGCATTGCCAAAGCGCTACTTGTTCTGAACCCTGTTTTGAGAGAGCGTCTGAAAAAAGAAGGCCTCCTCACCCGAGATCCGAGGACCAAAGAAAGAAAAAAATATGGACAAAAAGGGGCCCGGAAAAAATTCCAATTCTCCAAACGTTAATTTTTTCATTTAAAATATGATTTCGAAAGGAGGGTGGCATTTGTCACCCTCTTTTTTTTTAGGAGAAAAAATGAAAAATAAAATAAGAGTGGGAATTATTGGTGCAACAGGGTATACGGGCGGAGAGCTTTTGCGCCTGCTGATCAATCATCCTTCGATTCAGATCACGGCATTAACTTCGGAACAGTCTGCCGGAAAAAAAATAAAAGATCTCTTCCCTTCCATGACTGGAATTCTCGATGTCACTTTAGAAAAAAGCGACTCGTTGGAACTCCCCCGGAAGGCAGACCTCTTCTTTCTCGCTGTTCCGCACGGGATGGCGGCAGAAATGACGCCGCGCTTCATGTCAAAAGTGACACGGGTGATTGATCTGAGCGCAGATTTTCGCTTGAAGAAGCCTGAACTTTATTCGAATTGGTACCATTTCGAACATGCCAATCCAAACTTGCTTTCTCAGGCTGTCTACGGACTGACTGAAATAAACCGCGATGCGATTAAAAAGGCAAGTCTGGTGGCAAATCCGGGCTGTTATCCCACTTCTATTTTACTTCCCCTTTACCCTCTCCTGAAAGAAGGGATCGTCGATTTGAGTTTTCCTTTAATTATCGATGCAAAATCCGGCGTTTCTGGTGCGGGCCGGACTCTTGACCTCCGAAGTCACTTCTCTGAAGTCGACGAAGGAATCGGTCTTTATAAAACCGGAGGGAAACACCGCCATATTCCTGAGATCGAGCAGGAAATTGAAACTTATTCCGGGACCGCAGTACCGATTGTATTCACCCCCCACCTTATACCGATCGTGCGTGGTATGCTTTGTGTCATCTACATCAAATTAAAAAGCAAAAAGGTATTTTTGGAAGATCTTTATCAAAAATATTATGGTAACGAGACCTTTATTAAAATCCTCTCTCCGGGTTCCACGCCAAACCCAAAGAACGTGAAAGGCTCAAATTATTGTCATATCGGATTCTCAAAGGAATCGCGTACCGGCGTCTTTTCTCTTTATAGCGCAATTGACAACCTCACGAAAGGGGCTGCCGGACAAGCGATACAGAATATGAATTTGATGTTCGGATTTTCGGAATCGTCCGGTTTAGCCTCGATTGGAATCTTCCCATGAAACTGAGCTATGAGGGTCTTGCCGAAGTACCCGGGTTTCTCGGCTCCGGACTTTTTTGTGGAATTAAACAGATTCAGAAGCCCGATTTAGCTCTGATCTATTCGACAACGGAATGCTCCGCCGCCGGGGTGTTTACCCGGAACCAGGTTGCCGCATCCTCGGTCATCATTACGCGGACTAAACTTCTGAAGGGAGGCCGGGCCCGGGCAGTCATTGTTAACAGCGGAAATGCCAATGTGTGCACGGGTAAAGCGGGAGAGTCGTCCTCATACGCCGCTATTCAAGCCACCGCCCGATCACTTCGGATTGACGAAAGAGATGTTCTCATCGCGTCAACCGGGAAGATCAGCGAACCACTTCCAATTAAAAAGATTATCCGGGCCATTCCGAAATTAGTCGGACAACTCTCGGTCTCCGGCTGCCATCTCGCGGCAGAAGGGATTATGACCACCGATACCTTTCCAAAAAAAATTACCGTCAAAGGGAAAATAGGGGGGAAGATTGTTACGGTTGGGGGATTTGCCAAGGGCTCCGGGATGATTCACCCCAACATGGCCACCATGCTTGCTTTTTTTGGTACCGACGCAGTAATTTCCTCTTCTCTTCTTAAAAAAATCCTAAAGGCGAGTACGGATCTTTCGTTTAATTCCATCACAGTGGATACCACAAGTACCAATGATATGGCGATCGTTTTGGCCAACGGTCAGGCCCGGAATGAACCATTCAAAGCAGGCACAAGAGAATTTACCCAATTTTCGGAATTGATGCAGGTCGCCAGCCGGGAATTGGCCAAAATGATCATTCAAGACGGAGAAGGAGCAACGAAAGTCATTTCAATCGAAATAAAAGGTGCCAAAAATAGAAGCGATGCCCGAAAGGTTGCCTATTCCATCGCTCAATCCCCGCTTGTTAAAACAGCCTTTTTTGGAGAGGACCCCAATTGGGGACGCATTATGGCTGCAATCGGATGTTCGGGAGCGACCCTTTTGGAAGAAAGGATCTCGATGTCGATGAACGGGATCCCCTTTGTAAAACAAGGTATCGGTTTTGGAAATAAACGGGAAAAGAAAGTCGCAAACATTTTGAAAGAAAGAGAGCTCTCTTTAATCGTCGATCTCTCCATCGGCAAGGAGAGCGCACAGATCTGGACTACAGACCTTTCCTACGACTATATCAAAATAAACGCCTCATATCGCACCTGATGAAACGATGGGCATTCCAAATGCATTGACACCTCTTCTTCTGGAGACCGCCTACCGTAACGGTATTTTCCCAATGGGTCACCCTGACGGAAGTTTCGACTGGTATTCTCCCGATCCAAGAGGCATTATTGACCTCAATCATTTTCATTTTCCATCCCGATTGAGCCGTACACTTCGTCAGGAAAAGTTTTCCATTCAGATTAACCATGACTTTGACCGGGTCATTCGGGAATGTGCCGCAAGAAAAGAGACCTGGATTACCGAAGAGATTATCTCCTCCTACATGGCGCTTCACCGTCTGGGGAAAGCCCATTCCGTAGAAGCTTACCTGAGAAACCATTTGGCCGGAGGGCTTTATGGCGTCGCTCTCGGTGGCGCTTTTATGGGGGAATCGATGTTTACACTCGAAAGGGATGCTTCCAAAGTCTGTCTGGTCTACCTTGTTCAGAGATTGAATGAGAGAGGATTTCAGCTCCTCGATACGCAATTTATCACTCCTCATCTTAGACAATTTGGAGCCATTGAGATAAAAAGACAAGAGTATATGAAGCGTCTTCAAAGGGCTTTGGCTCTCCCGTGTCAGTTTGTCCCCTGAGAGACTGGACACCCTGAATTTTATCCTCACTTTTTTTGATAAGTATTTGACACTTTTGATTCATTTTTGCTAAGATTAGCACTCTTACTCATTGAGTGCTAAAGTTTCAGGCCCCTATGGAAAAAGAAGATCTAAATTACCGGGACCAAAATATACTCAAAGCAACCATCGCGTCCTATATTAAGACGGCCTCCCCGATCGGTTCTCGAACGATTACTAAACAGTTCGATTTCGGTATCAGTCCCGCAACTGTTCGGAATATCATGGCCGATTTGGAAGATCTTGGTTTCTTAGCCCAACCGCATACATCAGCCGGAAGAATTCCGACTGAAAAAGCTTACCGTTATTATGTTAATTACCTGTTAGACGAAAAAACGGAAGAATTTGAGCCGTATCAGCTAACTCAAACCGAAGATTTTTCTGTTTTGCTCGGGCATACTTCCAAAATGCTTTCTCTTCTTTCGCGATATACCAGCATCATTATGGCTCCAAAACTCAGCAATATCATGTTTAAACATATCAAATTTATCTCATTGAGAAAGAATGTCATTCTGGCGATTTTTGTGAATCATGAAGGAAATGCCTACAATAAAACCTTTGAAAGCGATGAGACCCTGACTCAAACCGAACTCGATCATCTTGCGACCATCATCAATGAAAGATTCTCCAACAAGAATCTGGAAGAAATTCGGAAACTTCTGACGCGGGAGCTCAAGGAAGAAAAAAAACATTACGAACATCTTTTAAACAAGGTATTTGAATTGAATAAGAAAAATAAAAATGACTTTCAGGATCAGAAATTATTTGTGGAAGGGACGACCAATTTCATGGACCTTCCTGAATTCATGGATATCGAAAAAATCAAATCGGTCTTCAAAGTATTTGAAGAAAGACTCGTACTTGTCAAATTGCTCGACCGTTTTCTCGCCTCGGAAGGAACCCAAGTCCTAATTGGTTCGGAAAATCCTTTTTTAGAAGAAAATGAATGCAGTCTGGTCATTTCCACCTACAAATTAAGCGAAAAAGAAATTGGCGCGGTAGGGGTTATCGGTCCCATTCGAATGGAATATCCGCGCGTCATCGCATTGGTCGATTACACCGCGAAAATGTTATCCAGAACTAATTAAAACCTAATTCAAGGGCAATCCGTATGATGTCACAAGAGTCAAATGAATCAAAATTAAACCAGGGAGAATCCGCTTCTGAAGATATTCTTCCGTTTACATCTGAACAGGAAGACGGAAAAGAGACATTGCAAGAAAAGAAAGAGAAGGAAATTCAAGAACTAAACGATAAGCATCTGCGACTGATCGCAGAATTTGAAAATTTCAAAAAGCGGTCTTCCAGAGATCAGCTGGAATATATGAAATACGCCTATGAGCCGGCATTGAAAGAAGTCCTTCCGATCCTGGATAATCTGGAAAGAGCTTTTAAACATTCAAAGGAATCAGAAGATATTGAAAAATTAAATGAGGGCCTTCAATTAATCCTCAAACAGAGTCAGGAGGTTTTGTTAAAACTGGGAGTTTCGCCGATTCCTTCCAAAGGAGAACCTTTTGACCCGGCGAAACATCAGGCGATTACTCAAATAGAGACCGATGAAGTGTCTGAAAATGTCGTTGTCGATGAAATTTCAAAAGGGTATCTCTTCAAAGATCGTGTTCTTCGTCCCTCAATGGTTTCCGTCTCCAAGAAAAAAACCAAATAAAGTGCCCCTTATCCCTCTGGAATTGCCTATTTGCGATAAGAACAGGTAATTAATTTCGAAGACCCCCCTTGATTTCCATTCATAATGTGATTAAAAGGAGTCCAAGAGGGTAGATTAAGTCATTTTTACATTGATATTATTGAAAACAGGAGGTTTTAGATGGGAAAAGTAATAGGAATTGATTTGGGAACAACGAATTCTTGCGTATCCATCGTTTCCGGTGGAGATCCGGTGGTCATTGCCAATTCTGAGGGAGGGAGAACAACACCTTCTGTCGTAGGGTTCACCGACAAAGAAGACAGGCTCGTCGGACAGATTGCGAAAAGGCAGGCGATAACAAATCCGGAAAATACGATTTTCTCGATTAAACGGCTCATGGGAAGAAAATTCAGTTCGAACCAGGTTTCCGAAGCCAAGAAAAGACTCCCCTATAAGGTCGTTGAAGCAAAAAATGGGGATGCTCACGTGGAGATCCGGTCAAGAAGTTACAGTCCTGCCGAGGTTTCAGCGATTATTCTTCAAAAAATGAAACAGACTGCTGAGGACTATCTGGGAGAAAAAGTGACTGAAGCGGTTGTGACCGTGCCCGCTTATTTTGATGATAGCCAGAGGCAGGCAACCAAAGATGCAGGAACGATTGCAGGACTTAATGTACTTCGAATTCTAAATGAACCGACTGCGGCTGCACTGGCTTACGGCCTGGACAAAAAGAAAGACGAAAAGATTGCCGTATATGATCTTGGAGGCGGCACTTTTGACATCTCAATTCTCGAAATCGGAGAAGGGGTTTTCGAAGTTAAATCGACCAACGGGGATACTTACCTGGGCGGAGACGATTTTGATCTGAAGATTATGGACTGGCTGGTGGATGAGTTCAAAAAAGATCAAGGAATCGACTTAAGGAAGGATAAAATGGCCCTCCAACGATTGAAAGAGGAGGCCGAAAAAGCGAAAATCTCGCTCTCTTCCTCCACGGAGACTGAAATTAATCTCCCTTTTATTACCGCGGACGCCAGCGGGCCAAAACACCTGGTCACCAAATTGACGAAAGCAAAATTGGAACAGCTTGTAGATGATCTGATCCAAAGGTCGGTTGAACCGTGTAGAAAAGCACTGAAAGACGCCGGCTTAACGGCAAAAGAAATTAATGAAGTCGTTTTGGTCGGCGGAATGACCCGGATGCCGAAAGTGCAACAGGTTGTTAAAGAATTTTTTGGAAAAGATCCTCATAAGGGAGTCAATCCTGATGAAGTGGTTGCCATCGGAGCCGCCATACAGGGAGCAGTCCTGAAAGGCGAAGTAAAAGACGTCCTGCTGCTTGACGTCACGCCCCTATCTCTTGGAATTGAGACGCTCGGCGGGGTTTTTACAAAATTAATTGAGAGAAACACGACCATTCCAACAAAAAAGAGTCAGGTTTTTTCGACTGCGGCAGATAATCAGACAGCGGTCACGATCCGGGTTTTCCAGGGAGAGCGAGAAATGGCTGCCGACAACAAGCTCCTGGGCCAATTTGACCTGGTCGGAATACCTTCGGCACCCAGAGGCGTTCCCCAAATCGAAGTGGCTTTTGACATTGACGCGAACGGAATTGTGCATGTCTCCGCAAAAGATACGGCAACTCAGAAGGAGCAGTCGATCAAGATTACGGCCTCCAGCGGGTTAAGCAAGGAAGAAATCGACACGATGTTGAAAGAATCCCAGGCCCACGCAGAAGAAGACAAAAAGAAAAAAGAACTCGCTGAGGTTCAAAACGAAGCGGACACGATGATTTACAGCGTGGAAAAGTCTCTTCGTGAATTGGGAGATAAAATTTCCGGAACAGAGAAGTCCGCGGTAGAAGAGAAAATTGCCGCGACAAGAAAAGCGCTCGAAACCAAAGAAATAACGGTGATTCGCGCTGCGCTGGAGGAGCTGACTAAAACATCTCATAAATTAGCCGAAGAAGCCTATAAGAAGACGGCTTCCGCTGAATCTGCGAATTCAGCAGACGGTCACGCCCAATCGGAGGCCCCCGATAAGAAAGAAGATGTGGTTGATGCTACGTTTGAAGAGGTCGACAAAGAAAAGAAATAACCCCTGAACAAGTTGCTAGGAAGGTAGCTGCACCGTTCTCGAGTTTCGGCTTCTTTAGGTATGGTATCCCACCATGACGCCTTGATTCTGCGGCTTCGCATCTGCCATTCTTATCCTCTGTTCAAAGTCTATCCCGGCATGATCCAGGGCAGGATGAACCGAAAAATGGAGAACCCGATTGGCAAAACATGACTATTATGAAATTCTCGGCGTCAATCGAACCGCATCCGATGAGGAATTAAAGAAAGCATTCCGGAAAATGGCGATGAAACACCATCCGGACCGCCATGCCGGCAATAAGGAAGAAGAGGAAAGATTTAAGGAGATCAATGAAGCCTATTCCGTCCTGAGCGATCCCAAAAAGAGGGAGATTTATAATCAATACGGGCACGAAGGTCTCGCCGCGGGAGCCGGAGCAGGTGGATTTGGCGGATTCAGCGATATCTTTTCGGACATCTTTGAGGACTTTTTTGGCGCGGGGGGACGACCCGGACAGAGGGCCCAGCGAGGGAATGATCTGAGGTACAACCTCGATATCTCGTTTGAAAATGCGGTCTTCGGTGTTGAAACCAAAATAAAAATTCCCCACTGGGAACTTTGCAAAAAGTGTGATGGCAGCGGAGCTCGCTCTCCGGAAGACATCAAACCGTGCGATACGTGCCGGGGCGCAGGACAAATCAGATTACAGCAGGGATTTTTCACAGTTAGCCGCACCTGTCCAAAATGCCATGGAGCGGGTAAAAAGATTGCCGCAGTTTGTCCATCCTGTCGTGGAGAAAGAAAAATTCAGAGAGAAAAAACGCTCTCTCTAAAAATACCAGGAGGCGTTGAGACCGGCTCACGTCTCCGTTTAAACGGCGAGGGTGAACTTGGGGAGTCGGGAGGTGGACCCGGAGATCTCTACGTATTTCTGACAGTTAAAGAACACGAGTTTTTTCAGAGGTCGGAAAATAACATTCTTTGCGACGTCTATATTACCTTTCCGCAAGCAGCTCTTGGGGGTAAATTAGAGGTACCCACCTTGAAAGGAACGCAATCGCTAAAGATTCCCCCAGGAACACCGCACGGAAAAATATTTGAGTTAAAAGGCCTGGGAGTCCCGAACCTGAATTCCCACGGTATAGGGGACCAAATGGTCAGAATCAATATCCATGTTCCACAAAAATTGAGTTCAAAACAGAAGGAGCTATTAGAAGAATATTCGAGGTTGAGCGACGAAAAAGCCGAAATGGAAAAGGAAGGGCTTTTTCACAAAGTGAAGAACCTGTTCTAATCCGGGATTTTTCAATGCCTCGTTTTATGATCAATTCCAATGACATTCAAAACGGCAGGCTAGTTCTTTCAGGAACCCTCTTCCACCATATTAAGAATTCCCTCAGATATCAAATCAACGACCTCATCAAAGTCGTCGATGAAAATCAGATATCCTATCAAGCCCAAATTAATCGCATTACTCCGGATACCCTGGAAGCGGTCATTACGCAAAAAGAACCGGTCCCGTCAACTTCGGGTCCCCGAATTATTCTTGTGCAGGCCCTGGTTAAAAAGAAAAAAATGGATTTGTTGCTGGAAAAGGCTGCTGAACTCGGCGTGTCAGAGATTTTCCCAGTGGTGACCGATCGAACAGTCGTTCATCCTCTCGAAGATCGATGGGAACATCAACGGAGTCGATGGGAGAGTATCCTTCTGGAGGCCTCCCAACAATCCGAACAGCCGGCACCTCCTGAAATTCACCCCCCGGAAGAATTTCGCTCGTTCCTTCAAAGAAAACGAAATGGCCTCGGTTTCATATTTTGGGAAAAGGAAACTCAGCCCTTTAAACAACGATTTTCCTTGATCTCTCCTGCTGAGCCCAGTCATTCGATCTATTTGATCATTGGTCCAGAAGGAGGGTTTCAACAAAATGAAATTGAACTCTCGCAGGAAAAGGGTTATATTTCTGTTTCTCTTGGCCGGCAAAAACTGAGGAGCGAAACTGCGGTAATGGTCGCCATTACGCTGTTACAATATGAACTGGGATACTTCGGGAAATAAGCAAGCCGTAAATTATGGCGGGTTCTGGAGACGGAGTGCCGCGTTGTTGATCGACCTCTTCATAATCAAATTTCTTGATTTGATTCTAATCGGAACCGGAATCTGGGCCGCCGGAAAAGCATTGCGCGACCTGAATATCGCAGCACCATCGGAAGATCTCGTTTTTCTCCTGATCGGATTATTTATCTTAACGGGCATCATTCTCTTTATTTCCTATTTTTTATATTTCAATCTTACAGGACAAACGCCCGGAAAAAAGTTTCTTGGACTAAAGATCATTTCACAATCGGAAGGGCCCATACGATTTCTGCAAGCAGCACTCAGGTCTTTCGGGCTATTCATCTCTTGTTTTTTCTTCTTCATGGGATTTCTGCTTGTTCCGTTTAACAAGAAGAAACTCTCCTTTCATGACCTGCTGGCAGGAACCTATGTTATTCAGGTTTAGAATAACTGTCTTGATATTCCTGTTTACTCTCACATTGGTTCTCCCTGTCATTCCAGTTTCAGGCAAGGTCATAGATCAAATCCTTGCGGTAGTCAACGATCACCTGATTACGGAAAGCGATTTGAGAATCCAAAAGCGATTTTCACTTGAATTCCCGTTACTTGAAGAAGAAGGGAAAGACACCCACCTTCAGTTCGCCATTGATCAGGTTCTTTTATTGGAGGACGCGGAGAAATTTGCGACTGAAAAACCGGAAGAATCAGAAATCACAGCCTGGCTGAAGAAGATTGAACTGGCGGCAGGTGGGGCGGAAAACCTTTTGGTGCAACTCTCTGAGGAAGGGATAAACCAGAGCGAGTTAAGGCAGAAGATCAGCAACACCCTTCTCTCAAAAAAATTTATCGAACAACGGATTAATTATTTTATTTTTATTTCCGACAACGAAATTAATGCCTATTATCAAGATCATCTGACGAGCTGGAACGGATCCGCCCTGGAAAACGTCAAAAGTCAGATTTATGCCAACCTCTTTGAGCAAAAAAGAAAGACGAAACTCGAAGAGTTCTTAATCAAGAGAAGATCAAGAAGTACCATTCGAGTCAGCCCGCCCTATTCCTCCGACGTCCGGCAGAACAACTTCTACTCTCCTACAAACTCGCTTCGGCATGTGGTGCAAATCAGAGTCTGATTGACGCCAGAACCCAATTTGTAGAGTTTATCGGTTACTTTTCCACAGCGGTGACACCGGTTCTCACGCAGCTCGTCGAGTTCCTTGCTCTGAATTGGATAGGCCATTGATTTCATTCAGAAAAGAGGGTGAGTGAGGGGTTTCGAACCCCCAACCACTGGAGCCACAGTCCAGTGCTCTACCCTTGAGCTACACTCACCGTGATGGATTTAAATTGGGATCTTTTATATAACACTATCCTGGCAAACAAGTCAACCCGATCGCATCAATTCGGGCTCAGTTCGAGGTGAAATTGACAGAAGCGGGATCGGGGGTTAAGCTTAAATCGAAGAACGGATATTTCAGAGGAGTTTATCTTATGAGCGATTTGATACCGAAAGCGACCATACCCATTTCGATCACCGACCGATCTAGAAACCCGTTGACCCATATTGAAAATACCTTACGTGAGGAAGTCATTGGACAGGAATTGGCGATTGGAACAATTTTGAAATCGCTTCTACGCGCTTCAACCGGTTTTCGTGACACCGGACGGCCGATTGCGACCATGTTTTTTTCAGGTCCAAGCGGCGTCGGAAAAACAGAAACAGTCAGAGCTCTCGCCAAAGCCCTTCACCAAAATTCAAAGGCCTGTATTAAAGTAGACTGCTCCGAATTTAGCGAAGGACATACGATTTCAAAGCTAATCGGCTCACCGCCCGGCTATATGGGGAGCGATCTTCCTGTAGTTCTCGACAAGCAGGAAATTGAAGGGAGAAACTGGAATATTATCTTATTTGATGAAATTGAAAAAGGACATCATTCCCTTCACAATCTTCTCCTGCAAATAATGGACGAAGGAACTGTAACATTGAGCCGCAAAAACAAAGGAGAAAACGGAAAGGTCAATTTTTCTTCTACCCTTCTTGTGATGACCAGCAATGTAGGGTCTCGAAAGGTTTCAGAAGTTTTGGAAGATCAGCATATCGGATTCAAAAAGAGAGATAATTTTCAAGAACTCTCCCAATTGATTAATCAGGAAGTTCATAAAGAAATCGAAAAGACTTTCAGTCCAGAATTTAGAAACCGGATTTCTGACTTTGTGGTGTTTCACCCCCTTTCGCAGGATTCCCTCCTTCAAGTCCTTGAAAAATATCTTAGACAGATCAGTTCACGCTGCGCATCCAAAGGATTTGCGGTACTTCTTTCTGACGAGGCAAAGGAATACTTGATACAAAAGGGGACAAACAACGATCTTGGAGCACGTCCACTACTGCATCTGGTTGAAAAAGAGGTGGAAGCAAAAATTGCCGAATATTACGCCATGGGCGAAATTCAGGCAGGAGACTATATTGTTGGGGAATTACAGAGAAATGAAATCGCTTTCAAAAGAGCCGAACGGGTATCGATAACCGTAAAAGCCGATTTTTCGACTTTAAAAAGAAATCCTTCACAAGAGTGTTAAAACAGATTCGCCAGATTCAATTATTCTGAGCATTTTAGGGTTCATCATCCTTATTCCCTGGTTCAATCGGACCCACTTTCATCACGATATCCTGGACCCAGTTTTCTCCAACCTCCTTATTAATTTTGTTTTTTAACTCCTCCTTCAAATAGATCAACTGATTCATCCAGGCCGGACTATCGACATAGAGAAAGAGTTTGTGAAACTTGAGCTGATAGGGAAGTGTGTGGGAAGCCAGCTGATTTCCTACAAGTTCTTTCCACTCTTCAACCAGGGTATAAATCTGAATCTGCGTTTCGAGGCCATATCTCTTCAGGAGCGGCTTTAAAATTTCCGATATCTGCTGTGGCCTTCCCATTGCCTATATTCTTCCATCTTGGATATGTTAAGATATCAAAACTATGGATGAAAGAGAAATAAAAGTCAATGGAGCGAAAATAACCTATTTTCAGGCCGGAAAGGGACATCCTCTGGTACTCCTCCCGTCAGGAGGAGGGAGAGGAAAAGAATACAAAGAACTTTTTCCCCATTTAACCCCCTTTTTCACAATTTATACGCTGGATTATCCGGGATTCGGCCGTTCAGACGAGCTGAAATGGGTCGACGGCGTCGAAAAAATGAGTGAATTTGTCCTTCTCTGGCTTGATACGCTTGGTATCCAGGAATTTTACCTGAGCGGATTCTCGATGGGGGGTATCATAGCACTTCTGATGGCTATCGAGAGGACCGATCGGATCAGGAGGCTTTGCGTTATTGCCACCGCCTCGGGAAAGATTAATCACATTCCAATTATTAGTCCAGTCGGACTCAATCTAAAGGAAATTCTCGCCTTTTTTTATCATCGTCCGGAAATAAAGGAGCGGATCAGGAACGAAAAGCTCTCAACCCAGGAAAAAAAAGAAATCCATCGTTCATCAGAAACTTTTGCCAAAATGGCACGAAGCGCTAAAATTTTTATACATGTCACTGAACAGCTTTCCCTGATTCGCTGCCCTACTCTCGTAATCGGAGCTGAAAATGACCAGGTGATTCCTATGGCCTATCCAAAAGAGATACAAAAACATATTCCGAAAGCACAGTGGAAGCAATATTCGGAAACGGGTCATTTTATTATCGTGGAAAGACCGGCCGAATTGGCTTCAGATCTCGTCCAATTTTTTAGTCAAAAGGAAGTCTGATCTGGATGAACAAAAAAGAATCCCCAAAAAATTCTACCGTGATATCCAACAAGAAGGCTTTTCACGATTACTTCATTGAAGAAACTTATGAAGCCGGCCTGGTCTTGACCGGGACCGAGGTAAAATCGATCCGCGGAGGCCAGGCGAACTTAAAAGATAGTTTTGCCCGAATTGAAAACGGGGAGGTTTTCCTCTATCAATTCCATGTCTCCCCTTATGCTCATGGCAATCGTGCCAATGTCGATCCGGAACGGACGCGAAAACTCCTTTTGCATAAAAAGGAGATCTCTCGTCTTTTCGGAAAAACACAGCTGAAAGGATATGCTCTTATCCCGCTCAAGATATTTTTTAGAAACGGAAAGGCAAAGGTGGAACTCGGTCTGGGACAGGGAAAGAAAACGTATGACAAAAGAGAAGATCTGAAAATAAGAGCGGCCAAACGCGAGGTTGAAAAAGCCTTTAAAGAACGGCAGCGGTAAAATCTTCTATTTTACTGAACAATCGTCCACCTGTCATGAACACGGCATTCATGCGGAATCCACCTGGGAGGTGAGCATATTGCATAGAATGGGAATTAAGCATGATCTAAAGAAAGAACATGTTACGAGAAATTCGGAAGTCTATTCGGAAAAATCATGTGTGCTTTTACCATATGTTTTAGCTGCTCCAACATTTTTTGGGTCAGAGCGTCCTTGATCTGACATACTAACGATTTTGTATAGCAGTTTGTTTCGGTTCGATTACTCGTGCCAAGACGGGTCCAAGCACCGCCAGAAATAACACATAGGCAGCCGACAGCGGGCCTAATTGCGGTTCCAGACCTGCGGTCACTCCAAGGCCTGCAATGACCATAGAAAACTCGCCATGCGCTACTAAAGTGCAGCCAGCACGTAGACGACCCGGAATATCCACTCCGACGTAGCGTGCGGCCCATATACCGGTTAAGAATTTCGTCAGCACAGTAATAAGACCCAGCCCTACTGCCAACATAAGAACTGGCGGCAGCGTGGCGGGGTCTATTTGTAATCCGAAGAACAAAAAGAAAATGGCAGCGAATAAGTCACGAAGCGGCCCGATCAGGCGCTGAGCTTGGGCGACAACAGGTCCGGAAAGCGCGATGCCGACCAAAAATGCGCCAACTGCAGCTGATACTTGTAACAATTGCGAAATGCCTGCAACGAGTAGAACAATGCCAAATATCGTCAGCAGGGTGATCTCGTCCGATTGATGAGAAACAATCCGGCTCATGACATTGCTATAGCGTATTATCGCAGTCAGCACTATCCCAACGGTAACAATTGTAATCAGAATTGAAATCAGCCCCGCAAGTGCGCCCTGGCCGATGAGGAGTACGGCGATAACCGGCAGAAAGATTGCCATAGCCAGGTCTTCCAGTACAAGGATTGAGAGGATTGCGGGAGTCTCCGGGTTATTTATTCTTCCGAGTTCTGTCAAAATCTTGCTGATGACCCCGGTAGATGAGATATAGGTTATTCCACCCAGCAGAACCGAAGCCAGCGGGCTCCATCTCAGCAACAACCCGACGACCAAACCGGGAGTAAAATTGAGGATGAGATCAAAAACAGCTGCAGGTAAACCCGACCTCAGGTCTGCTCCTAATGTCTCATGTGTATATTCCAGACCCAGCATAAAGAGTAGTAAAATCACACCAATCTCTGCACCTATGTGAATAAAACTCTCGCTGAAGTGAAGTGGCACTAATCCACCGTTGCCAAAAGCAAGTCCCGCTAGCAGATATAGAGGAATGGCTGATAAGCCCCATCGGTTGGCCAGTCGGGCCAAAAGGGCCAAGCCGGCAACCGCGGCACCCAATTCTATAAACACCCAAGACAAATCAGTGGAGTTAATTACAAGCATATGACATTTTGATGAAGCAAATCGATTAAACCCTGCGGCAATTTACATTACTTTTGATGTCAAGTGAACGCGCGATTTCAGGAAGGATTCGTAGTTGATTTGTTTCTCCGCCGCTTCATTTATTTCAGATTCTTTTGTTTCAAACCACCGACAACCTGAGGCAGAACAAAAGTTAAACCATAATATAAATAGACATCTACTTTGTAGTACCCATCCAAAGGCTTAAACACCTTCACGAGAAACAAATAGTCAAAGACTACTGCGATCAGCGTCCAAACAATCGCCAAAAGAAAATAGTACTGAATTGATTCCGCTTTTATTTTCTTAAATAGAACCCAAAGCGTGATCATTGTGCCAATAGGCAGAATAATCCATCCTATCAGAGTAATGGACACGACCGAAAAAAGCACTATGCCTAGCAGGTATCCGATAAGCCACAGAACAAAACCCCAGCCCAGCGCGTCTTTATAAAATTGTTTGGTCATAAATGTATATAACTATTATTGAGCGCCATTTTGCAAGCATTTCGATTGAAAACGGCGAGTGCCTGTAAGACCCGCTTAAGTCACCATCCTGTTAAATCATGAAAATGATTGAACACCGTTCATAATCTTCGATGTTTCGAAAATCAGGAGGAATGAAGGTGGGAAGAAGATATTGAATTGATCCCCTATACGCATTTATAATGTTGCAAAACTGCTTGAATTCTACAATAAGTGTGGTGTCCCATGGTATAAAGTAAAGGTCATCATCACATCGAAAAAACCTATGAAGAGAAAATTCCTTAATTATATTGACGGCAAGTGGGTAAATGCCACTTCCGGAAGAACGATAGTCAGCATCAATCCGGCGGATAGCGGTGATACCATCGGCACAGTTCCTTCATCCTCCGATGAAGATGTTGACAGCGCTGCACGCGCAGCTAAATCCGCCTTTCAAAGCTGGCGACGGATTCCTCCTCCTCGCAGAGGAGAAATTCTATTCCGCGTCGCTGAACTCCTCCAAAAAAATAAACTGGAACTTGGGAAATTGGTATGCCGTGAAATGGGAAAGGTTTTACCGGAGGCCTTGGGAGATGTACAAGAGGCTATTGACATGGCCTATTACATGGCGGGGGAAGGACGCCGCTTAAGCGGCGAAACTGTGCCCTCTGAACTTCCGAATAAAGATGCTAAATCGATCCGCGTTCCTATTGGGGTTTTTGGATTGATTACCCCATGGAATTTCCCAGTAGCAATCCCATCCTGGAAAATTTTCCCCGCGTTAATTTCTGGGAATACGGTCATATTTAAACCCTCAAGTGATACACCGGTCTGTGCTACACGCTTTGTAGAGATTATCCTGGAGTCAGATCTTCCCCAAGGGGTATTGAATCTCGTTCATGGAGAAGGGAACGTCGTTGGATCGGCCATCGTCAAACATCCTGATATTCAGGCCGTCTCGTTTACGGGTTCTTCAGAGACGGGTTCCATACTCGAAGGGATTTGTGGAATTCTTCACAAACCAATCTCCACAGAAACTGGTGGTAAAAATCCGATCATCGTTATGGAAGATGCCAATCTCGATCTGGCGGTTGATGGAGCCCTCTGGGGAGGATTTGGAACGACGGGTCAGCGATGTACGGCAGCAAGCCGTGTCATCGTCCATGAGGCAGTACATGATCGATTCATTCAAAAATTCAAAAAAAAAGCATCTAAACTTCGAATTGGAAACGGGATGAAGAAAGCCACCCAAATAGGACCTATCATCAATCGGTCCCAATATCAAAAGATTCTTAATTATATTGAAATTGGGAAAAATGAAGGAGCGAAGCTCATTCTTGGAGGAAAAGCCCGCACTTCCGGAGAATGTTCGAAAGGACATTTTATCGAGCCGACCATCTTTATCAATGTCAGCCCAACAATGCGAATTGCGAACGAAGAAATATTTGGACCTGTCGTTTCTATTTTGAAGATAAGGAGTCTTGACGAAGCAATTCAAATCGCCAACCAGGTTGCGTATGGCCTCTCGTCAGCAATTTACACAGGAAATGTCAACAATTCTGCCATAGCCGAGAGGGAGCTGGATACGGGAATTGTTTATATCAATGCTTCCACCATAGGAGCTGAGATTCAACTCCCGTTTGGAGGAACGAAAAAGACGGGATATGGCCCTCGCGAGGCAGGGGGAAGAGGTGGTGCGCTGGATCATTATAGCAAGTGGAAAGTTATCTATCGGGATTATTCTGGAAGACTTCAAAAAGCTCAGATTGATAAATCCTGATCCGGTGTGAATGACTAACGGGTTTTGGTTTTGGTTGAAGATTTCATCAATCCATCAGCTTGTTCAGGGTAAAAGCCCTCATAGTGATTTCTTTCTGTCAGCTCCAAAACAGTAAAGGCCGATCCGCTCCTGATTTCAGCCGAGGTAAATATCTGCCTTAATCGAGTTCCGGAAGCGCCGATGATGTTTCCCGAAAATTCCACTCCTTTTTGTTCCAAGGCTTTCTTGGATTGATCAATATTTTTCACCAGAACTGCAACATGATGAAGGATTTTGTCGCCAAACATTTTTACCCAGGGTGTGATAGGACTGTTTAATCCTTTTGTATCGGTATAGTCCTGGTCAATAAATAGTGCCGGACGATCTTTTTTGCGGTAAACCTTGGCCCACCACCCCTGTTCAGGAAATTCAATTATTTCATTTTTCCAGGCGTAACCCATTTGGGTGAACTCCATGGCTCTTTGATCTACATTCATGCATCGAATAGCGACATGATCGATGATGAGCGTACTGTTTTGCTCCCGCAAAAGTTGAAGATAGGTGTTTGACGCTTCATTCTCTCTAAAATAATTTTCAATAAGTCTGATAACGAGTGGCTCGGAATATCCCTTAATTTGGTTTTCTAAGATCGGATGCATATTACAATTCTCTCAATCTTGTATAGAGGATTCAGGCTATGCTTTTTTAAAGTCTCAAACAGGTTCTCTTTTAAATGTATCTCAAAGAAAGAAGATGGTCAAACTCTGTTGAATCGAATATTGTCACTGGAAATCCTTTTATATTTCTAGAAGAAATGAGTCCCTAAACTTCGGGCATGAATTTATTTCGGAAGGTTTTAGAATTCAGTCAGGACAATCTGCTTATCGATCAGATATTCCACAGGATTGTCCTCTTTTGCGACTTTGAATCGCATTTCCTTAGGTTGTCGTTTATCCGTGGTGAATCTCAATATTTATAGCATCTTCCCATTCCTCTAATTATTATCCATGACTTGGCCGGTACAGTACCATCCGTCGCCCTTTGCGCTTTTAATGGCCTCAACCAGTGACTTTGACTGAACGGAATCGTCATGCAATACGATGGCATGGCCTGGTAGACTATTAAGGTCCACTGTCTTGACTCCTTTCACCCCCATCAGGACTTTGGTAATCTCCTTCGGATAAGATTCACAGTAAGTCCCCCCTAGCATCAGGATCGTTTTTTGATCATTTGCTTTGGCCAATGGAACTAAAGATAAAAGAACGATAACCGTGCTCACGAAAATGCCAGTTATTTTCCGTATTTGAATTCTACCTATATTCATATCGAATTCCCTTCGGTTAGAAGTGAGAAAAGAAAAGCTGGATCTCAAATGTCTTACTCGTTCATGAGGATTAAATCAGCTCCACGATACCCAAATCTATTTTTAAATACAAAATATAATTTATTACTCGGACATGCCAATTCAGGTTGGCACCCTGTTTTTTTAAGAATTCGACACGCTGAAAAGAGGAGGAGCCCCTATTTTAGGTTTAATAATTTAACTTTGATTGATACGATTTTCAGGAGATTTGAGATAGGACTTTTTGCTTCAAAACTAATCAGATTTAGGTTGAAGAAGGACCACTCTTGACGCTGCCTGGTTTATAGTCTCAATAGCCGCCGGTGTAATTTCAAAATATTGTAATCCAATTGCATACGATTTAATGGGGTCTTTTGGATCGGACCATTCCTTGATCCAGGCGACTCTGGCAGAAAATTCGACCAGTTTCTTTTCGACATAAAGATTGACCAACAGATTTTCTCCCTGTTTGAGTTTAAAATAGGAATAGAACATGAGACCTCCTATTCCGATGTTTTCGGTTTCGAAAAAACCTTTCTTCTTTCCCAATTCCCCTGGCTGAAGAATTCGATATTCTGCGGGAATATGAATGTCAACCCGTGGATGTCTTCGAAGATCTTTTTTAGAGCCTGTTTTCCGGTTCATCTGATTAATTATACCATTTTTAAAAAAAATTGACTTGACCCATTCTGGAAAAAACAGATTCTGTATCGGTCTATTTTTATAAGCGGATAAATAAGGGAAAATCAGTTTTACAACCGGGTTTTAATTCTTCTCAAAAAACTCGATCATGGATTCAGAGATCTTTATGTTACGATTCCTTGATTTTAGATTTCGAAGGGTCTATGCTTTTCCTAGAATCAGAAAAGGGGAAATATTCTTTTACAAAAGGAGGAAGCAATGGCAAGAACCATCGTAAAGAAACTGACACCCGCTGAGACCAGCTCTTCTAAGACCGGCATTGATCTTCACAATTTAGATCTGCAAAAAAATGACGCTCAGAGCCTCAACAGTCTCATTTCAGAGACAGCCTATCAACTCTATTTAAAAAGAGGAGGAGAACATGGTCATGATCTCGGCGATTGGCTGGAAGCCGAATTAATCGTTCAGGCCCAGATGAAGTCAGGAATCCGCACTTAGAAACATGTTCCCTTATGGCCTATAAAATTAATCTGAAATCCTTCCGATTTAATAGGCACAGGACTGTTAAAATCTCGTTCCTACCCACTTTTTCACATTTGACATTTTATCACGATATATTAAACTTTAAGTCATATTGATGATCTGATTCTGACAGATCCGGAAAAACCGTTTACATTCAAATTTTTTAAATCTCTTTCATTTGAGGATTTCCTTAGAAAATGAACACCTTGATAACATTCATTCGCAATCTAAAAATACAGCAAAAATTGGCTGCGAGCTTCTCCTTAATCTTGTTGACATTTCTGGCTCACTCCATTTATGGGTGGATTGAGGGGGTCAGTTTGATCAATGCAGCGAGGGATCTACAGGAAAAAGATTATTTGACTTCCAGAGATGGATTGATATTAGAAGAAAAATTTACCAATCTGGGTAAAATATATGTGGATGCCATCAGTTTCAGCGACGACAGAAAATTAGCCAAAACCCAGGAAATCGAGACTGATTTTACGGCAACCATCAATGATCTGAAAAAATATGAAGTAAAGGATATTCATTCTGTGGAAGAGATGGAAACCGCTTTTGCGGCATATACCGTCATGGGCAAAAATCTTGTCTCCTCGATTATCGCAAAAAAGGAATCTTCTGAGATCGAGAAAGGAATGAATGAGTTTTCAACACTTCATCGCACTCTAAAAGATAAAATAAAAAATTACACCTCTGCGAAGGATACGGTGTTTCGCAATGACATAGCGAATATGAAGCAGCGGATCAAGACCTTCAATCAAATTACGATCGCGATTACCATTGTCATATTGATAGGAGGAATGATTCTCAGTGTGCTTGTGGCTCGTAACATCAGTACCAGGCTGACTTCCATGATCACTCTGGCAACCAAGATTTCGGAAGGGGACTTTACACAGAGATTCACAGTCAATTCTCAGGACGAAATTGGAATTCTAAGCGGGGCATTTATAAGAATGTCGGATCGCCTGAGCGCCATGATCAAAAATATCCGGGAAGTCACTCACCATGTGGCTTCCGCCACCGAACAGATGGGGAAAAACACGAAAACCGTTATGGAAGGGGCCAGAAATCAGGCTTCCTGTGCGGAAACGGGTTCCAGTTCCATCATTGAAATGAATTCTGCAATTATGGAAATCTCCTCGAATGTAGAAAGTCTTTCGTCTTCTTCTGAAATTACCTCGTCTTCCATTCTTGAAATTTCCGCTTCTTTTAATGAAGTAACCAACGCAACAGTCGGCATGGTGGGTCAGGTCAATGACACCTCTGCCTCGATTGTCGAAATGACAAACGCGATCAAGGAAGTATCCCAGAACGTCCAAAACCTTTCCAACTCCTCGACTCAAACAATGACCTCGCTTAAGGAAATGAACAATTTTATCAAGGAGATAGAAAACCATTCCAAGGAATCCACTTCCTTGTCTGAAAAAGTGAAATCGGACGCCGAACAGCTTGGCATGGTCGCGGTGGAAAAAACGATCGATGGAATGAACCAGATTAAAGAAACCGTTCAGACCTCGGTCAAAGCGATTAACCAGCTCGGCGAACGTTCAGAACAGATTGGCAACATTCTCAATGTCATTGACGAGGTGACGAAACAGACCAATCTTCTGGCCCTGAATGCCGCCATTCTTGCCGCTCAGGCCGGGGAACAGGGAAAAGGATTTGCGGTGGTCGCCCAGGAAATCAAGAATCTCGCAGATCGCACGGCGGGTTCGACCCAGGAGATATCCCAGGTGATTAATGATGTGCGTAAGGAGGTCGGTGAAGCGATTCACATTTCGCAGTCCGGGGTCGGCCGCGTTGAAAACGGAATCACGCTTTCATTGAATGCCAGAGAGGCTCTGAAAAAGATATTGGAAAGTTCTCAGCTTTCAAACGTAAAATCGCGCAAAATAGAAGTGGCCACAAGCGACCAGACGCTGGCGGCCCAGAAAATCACCGAGGCAATGGAACAGATCAATGAAATGGTTCAACAGATTTCTACTGCTTCCATTCAGCAGAAGAAGGGGAGTGAACAAATACTCCACGCGACAGAAATGATGGCAAACTCCACTCATGTGGTTCAAAGATCGATTCAAGAACAATCTAAGGGAACAAAACAAATCAGTGATTCCGCAGAAAATGTAAATGAACGCGTACAGCAGATTCTAAGATCGATCAAGGAACAGAAGAAAGGAACAGAGACCTTCGTCGGTGTGATGGAAAATATCCGTCATACGTCAAGTTCCAATCTTGAACTCGCCACAGAAATGAGCACTTCCGTCGAAGTGCTCTCAGGACAAGTCTCCATTCTAAAAAAAGAAGTCGATAAATTTATAATTTAATCAGATTCCCGTTCAGACGTTAACCTTGACACTCTTAATGGCACTCTTTATCTTCGCCGCGACATCCGGAGGGACCTGTGCCATGTCATGCATCTTCTTGCCGTGATCCGATACCATCCTCAAAACCTCCTCTTCTGTCTCTGCGCGTATTTCAAATGCACAGCCTCCAGAGGGGCTGACGTCCAAACAACCTAATTTTTTATATTCTTTACTGGGCATGATCTTCTCCTTTACTTTTTTGAGACTCATAGGCAACCGAAGCACGCAATTGACCACGCGTTCTCCTATAATTTAGCGTATTCCGTGGCGCCATGCCAGTCGATCACAACGACCGGATCGTCTCCCACAACCCAGGCGTCATGGCCAGAAGGAAGAGACGTTACATCGCCCGGACCCGCTTCAATTTCAGTTCCGTCATCCATCTTAATCCGAAGACGGCCAGTGACGTGATATTGGAAATGGGGCGCTTCACAACTTTGGGTTCCCGCGATCGGCTTGACATGATCAGACCATTTCCATCCGGGCAGGAGAGTAAGTCTGCCAATGACCCCACCCCCCATATTGATTAAATCGAGCTTTCCTTTTTCAAATTTTCGAGTCTCGTCCGGCGCGTCGAGACGCTTATATTCAGTTTGAAGCATGGTGCAATCTCCTTTTTGGAAGAATGGTTGATATGGGTATTCCTGGGAATTCTGGATCAACGGAAGCATGCTAACCTACTAATAGGTAGATGTCAAGAAGAAAAAAAGGGGCTATTTTTTATCTAAAAGCCTTAACAATTGATTCTTAACTGCCTTGAATTGCGGCACACCTCCCTCGGTCCGCGAAACAATCATCGCTCCCTCGAGGAGCGAAAGTATCAATGCACCCAGAATGGCGCTATCGCCCGTGAAACTGAGGGACCCCGAACTATTGCCTTCGTCCAGGATTTGGGAAAGCCTGCCTATATTCTCCCGGTAAAATCGGCGTAAAAGAAGCACGGTCGGATTCCCCATACTGGCCAGTTCTGCGCTCAACATTCCGCAGAGACACACTTTCATTCCAGGTTCATCCTGAAGCGTTTTCTCAAACAACTCGATGTATTTCTTCAATTTGATCCGGGCGGATACAGGGAGAAGGATTAAGTCGTCGACGCACTTTAAAAACTTTGGACTATAACGCCGCACCAGGGCTTCAATAAGCCTGTCTTTGGTGGGAAAGTGATAGTGAATGCTCGCTTTACGGATATTAACGATATCGCTAATATGTTGATAACTTATTCCGTTTGCCCCGCATGACTGAATGATTGACTGAGCCGCGTCCAGAATCGCTTCTTTGGTATCTTTCTTTCCGTCTACATTTTTAGGCAATCTCATATCAGATCCGAACGTGCGATTTATTTTAGGCGGCAATCTCTCGATTGTCCATCGTTTCAGGCAGTTTTGGCCAGTTCAATGTCCATTCGAATCCTGATCACTTGCAAGGGAAATCATATTCTATCCTTGCCTGTCATGCAAGCAGATCGAGCGATAGCAGTTGTGTCAGGCGTCAAAATAGGATAGACTGATAAAATCATATCAGGGGGCGACTGGTTTCGACAGGAGCTCTATATTTCAAGGTTGCATGCCGAGGTTCCATCGGTCTCGTTAAACAGGTGGAAAAAAAAGCAACTGCCAACGAAGAACTGGCACTCGCAGCCTAATTTAGGTCTGTGACGTCTTTCTCATGAGGGCCTGCGTAATGAGAAGGGCGCAACTGCAGCAGGCTGGTCCCCCGGATCCGTTGATGTCAGAGGGATAAGATCAAGTCGACTAGCCCTTCTTCTAAGCCTGTCTTTGGGCGTGGGGAAGAGCGAATCCTAAAACAAAGAACACGCATGTAGGAGCTTTGGGGTTTAGGCTTTTGGACCGGAGTTCGATTCTCCGCGCCTCCATTTATTTTGGGGCCCGCCAGGAAGACCACCTTCCTGCCCCAAACCTGCGTTTAGCACTGGCAAAGCCAGATGCTTCACTTGTTTTATTTGTTGAGGCCTTCGTTAAATACACTCATTACCCCCGAACCCCTCGTTCAGCACGGGCAGAGCCCGTTGTACGTCCCCCTCTCACCTGCCTTGCGCCCTGAGCGTTCTGATCTGGCACACCAACCTTTAAGAACATTTGACTGTAAGTCAGGCCTAGTGATAGTCCTTTTCGTAATTCTCTTCATACTCCGCCTCTTTTTCCACATCCAAGGCGGTTCGGGTGCTGAATCCGACTAGTTTATAAATCGGACAGATGGCCATCTGACTGGTTACCATGGGAAACAGCGATAGAGCCATTACCCAGAGCCCGAAGTGGTTTAGACTGAATCCATCAAATAGAAACAGTCCTGCAAACATCAAGGTGATTCCGAGAATGCCCCGCATAGTCCGATCCGTTCCTCCCATATTATAACGGGATGGTTTGAGCAGGCAGGCATCCTTATCGGACTGAATTGCTTCGGGGGGGGTATCTTCGGATAGCGCCATATTTGATTTCCTATTTGATTCTCATAATGGTGACTTTCTTCATCACAATATCTGTAATCGGCTTGTCATTGGGTCCTTTGGGTACCATAGCCATCTTATCGATAATTTCTTGACCTTCGACAACCTGTCCAAAAATCGTATGGTGCCCGTCAAGCCACGGCGTTGGAACCTGAGTGATAAAAAACTGACTTCCATTGGTGCCCGGACCCGCATTCGCCATAGCAAGCCTCCCCGGAACATCAAACTTTAGCTTGGGAGAAAACTCATCTTCAAATTGATACCCTGGTCCGCCGACTCCGATTCCGAGAGGATCTCCGCCCTGTGCCATGAAATTCGGGATAACGCGATGAAAGATTAAGCCATCATAAAAAGGTTTTTTGACTTTTTGGCCTGTTTTCGGATCGGTCCATTCCTTGCTTCCTTCTACCAGACCGATAAAGTTTTGAACCGTCTTGGGGGCATCCTTTTCATAGAAAATGCAGGTAATTTTTCCAACTGTGGTATCCAGGAGAACGTAAGTTCCTGGAGCAAGTTTTTTGTCCGCCGCAAAGCTGATTTCTGAAAACACCATAAGAACGATAAAGGTAAAAGAAAAAAAACCTTTCATCATGAAAACTCCTTTCTGATTATAGTGATTATTTATTAACGATTGACCCGGCGTGCTGTCGTTAAAAATGCCGTATGGGCCACCATCCGGTGATCAGGCCGAACGCTCATCCCATCGACATTCCACCCCCGGACAAGAGATTCGCTGACGCTAATCTGGAAAAACCCTTTCTCTCTTCGTAAGGTCTCGACCAGTTGTACCACCTGAATGATCGTCGGAAGATACGAGAGAAAAATACCGCCTGTTCTTAATGCGTACTTTAAATGAGGAACCACCTGCCAGGGTTCCGGGACATCCAGCACGACACGATCCAGATCGGTTTCCGTAATTTCCTTGTAGACATCCTGATTTTTAATCAGAAGATTGTACGGAGTTTGCATAAATTGTTCGATATTCAACTTTGCCCTCGTCGCAAAATCTTCCCGAACTTCATAAGAAATCAGAGTCCCGGTCGGCCCGATAGAACGGAGAATGGCCATTGCGAGTGCGCCCGATCCAATTCCGGCCTCAAGCACTTTAGCCCCAGGATAAATGTCGGCCAACATGAGTATCTGCCCGGTGTCCTTTGGATAGATGACCTGCGCCCCTCTTGGCATATGAAGAACATATTCTCCATAGGTCGGTCTCAAAACAGTCATCTCCCTTCCGCTGGGAAATACCGCCTTTTCCCCTTCTTCTTTTCCGATCAAATCGTCATGCGATAGAAAGTCTCCGCTAAACTGAAATTTCGCCCCTTTTTTTAAGATTAGGGAATAGACCCGTTCTTTATGATCGATCAGCTCTATCCACTCACCTTCTCTTAATGTTTTCCCACTGTTCGATTCTAGTCGTTCCAACTAAAGCGCCTTCTCATGTAGTGGGGCCGTATAACCGGGTAGGCGCACGATTAATTTGCAATATCCGCAAACAGATGAAACAGAAGAGGTGGGTTCTCCACAAATTGTGCAAGAGCGCATTTCCATCGACCCTGATCCGGTCGGAGCCGTTTTCCGATTTTCCAAAAATGAGAGATAAAACTGATGTTTCGTTCCAGGGGAATGGTTCTCGATTAAATTGAGTGCCTTCTTGTATATCAGCATAGGTGAACTTTGGCTCATGGGACATTCTTCAACGACGTAATCGATGCCCTTCAAAAAAGAGTAGGCTGCGACTTCATATTCAGAAAGCCGATAGAGAGGTTTGATTTTTTTTACAAATCCCCCTTCATTCCCTTCCAGGATTGGAGACTGCTTATTCAAATATTCCTGCTGCCATCTTAAAACATTTCCTAGCAGCCTTGCGGCTTCATCATCCAGGTTATGACCGGTTGCCAAAACCGTATATCCATGCTCCATCGCAAAACGATTGAAATGATACCTCTTGATTGTGCCGCAGGCAGAACAGGGGGACCTGTCAGTTGCTTCCGACAGTTCCACAATTCCCATTTGATGCGCTTCTTTCAAACGGTAGGTATAAAGCCTCTGTCCGTATTTCTCGGCGAATTTCTCGACTTTTTGCCTTGAAGATTCAGAATAGGAACCAATTCCCAGGTCGACGTGGAGTCCCGCGGTCTGATAGCCTGATTCAACCAAAATATGCCAGAGGGCCAGGCTGTCTTTTCCGCCTGAGACGGCAATTAGAATGCGATCTTCCAGAGTAACCATTTTGTCTTTCGTCAGTGCCCGTTTGACCTGAACCGAAAAGGTTTCAAAGAAACAAGGCTTGCAATATTTTGCATTTGACCGGGAGATTGTTAAAACAGCTTTTTGACGACATTTTTGGCACCTCATCGGCTTCCTCCAGATATCACTGGACGAATTTCGATACTGTCAGAGTCCCCAATCTGACTATCAGGCGGCAAAAGTTCATCGCTTTCCCTTGTCCCCTCTTTTTTTAAGATAACCAGGACCGTCTCGGGTAGAATCTCCAGTTCTTTTAACAACTGAGAGACTTTCCTGGGACCACAAAACTCCAGAATCCTTGTGGGGTGATGAAAAGTGATTTTCATAAGTGCTGTCCGGTGAAACGTGATTTTATCTGATTCAAACTAATTATTCAACTTCCTGTTTTTCCATCACTTTCCGAGAATTGACTCCAGGACCGCGCTTTTGAGACACTGACAAACAAATCATGATAAAGCAAAATGATAAGGAAACGATTGAATCTCTGACTCGCGAAATTGATCCCGATATTCGAAATCTCTTTTTTTCCCATCTTGGACCTGATTATTTTTCCCTTTACACTCCTGATGAAATCGCAAGGCACATAAAACTGACTGCCGAAGTGACCGGAGAACACCTTGTCCGTTGTCAGATCAAGCCGATTGAAAAAAAACTCTTGAATATTGTCATCGCGGGTTACGACTATTTTTCAGAATTTTCTCTCCTCTGCGGACTTTTGACGTCATACGGATTGGATATTGAATCCGGTCACATTTTCACTTTTGAGGAATCATCCCTAAACCAGGATTGCAAAAGAATTATCGACCACTTTCAAGTCACAGGTGCGGACAGGACTTCATTTAATCAAGAAGCCCGAATAAGGTTTAAAGCAGATCTGGACACCGTCGTCAAATACTTGGAAAACAATCAGCTCGATCGTGCAAGAGAGAAAGTGAATTTGCAGGTTGTCGAATTCTTATCTGGCATTGAGTTTCCGATGGATGGCAAGACATTTCCTACCAAAATCACATTTAATAACAAACTTTCCGCCGAGTCGACTCTGATGGAGATTGAATCAAGAAATAGTCCGGGTTTTCTATATGCTTTTTCTAATGCGATTTCGTTGCAGAACATCAATATTGACAAAGTCACCATTGAAAGCAGCGGTCAGACAGTTCATGACCGGATATTTTTAAGGTATGCGCAGGGGGGACAGATAAAAGGTGGAAAAACTCAAAACCAGTTAAAAATCGCAATCTTATTTACAAAGCAATTTACTTATTTTCTCGCTGCGGCACCCGATCCCGTAAAGGGCATTCAATACTTTGACCGGCTTTTGGGTAAAATCATGGAAAAAGGACTTTCTCCGTCCGCGATCACGTTTCTAAATGGCGAAAGAAATCTGGATCTTCTCGCCCGTCTTCTTGGAACAAGTGAGTACCTTTTTGAAGATTTTCTCAAAATGCATTTTGATGAACTCCTTCCTATACTTAAAAAGTATCGTGCGGAAAAACTTCGTCCGGGCAAGATTCGCCTCAAGCAGGCCCTGCGCAAAACCATTCGAGTGACCAATCGTTATGAAGGGAAAAAGGAAAGACTCAATCAGTTTAAAGACCGGGAGCTTTTCCGCATTGACTTGGTCCATCTTTTGTCGCGTAAAAGGAATCTGGTAACCTTTTCGCGTGCTCTTTCTGATTTGGCAGAAATCGTTTTGGAATCGGCCTATAAAATTGGATTTGACGATTTGCAACATCGGTTCGGAATGCCGAGGCTTGAGAACGGGAAGCCCTGTCCCTTTGCGATCTGCGGGTTGGGAAAGTTTGGGGGAGGGGAGATGGGATTTGGATCTGATATCGAACTGCTTCTCGTTTATGGCGGGGATGGAGAAACGGATGGCAAAGATCCCATGACCAACCAGGAATTTTATGAAAGATTGGGTCAATCCATTCTCAACCTGATTGAAGCAAAACGGGAAGGGATTTTTCATGTGGATCTACGTCTAAGACCTTATGGAAGTAAAGGGTCGCTGACTAATTCACTGGATTTTCTTGAACGGTATTATCAACTGGGTGGAGACGCGGCACCCTTTGAAAGGCAAGCCCTTACAAAATTGTGCTGGGTAACGGGAAATGAATCTCTAGGACGAAAGATTGAAAACATTCGGGACCGGTTTACCTATTCCGGCGCCCCCTGGAACCTGAAAACCGCATTGAATCTCCGTCAGCGTCAGACGAAAGAACTCGTACAACCCCGGACCGTAAATGTTAAATATAGTCCCGGAGGAGTTGTGGATCTCGAATATGCTGTGCAATATTTCCAAATACTCAAGGGCCGTACCTATCCGGTAATAAGAACCCCCACTACGTTGATCGCGATAGAACGGCTTTCCCAGGTCGGACTGATTTCCAGAAAAGAAAGAGAGGAATTGATTGAGTCATATCTTTTCCTCAGAAATCTGATCGATGCCTTAAGAGTGGTCCGGGGAAACGCGCGAGATCTCATTCTTCCTGAACGTTCATCAAATGAATTCAAGTTCCTCGCGCGGCGAATGGGATATTTCAGGCCGGATTGGGAAAATGGGGCTATCGAAATGGACAGGGATATTCGACGGAACATGAAGTGGGCACATCAATTTTATACCGGACATTTCTCGAAAAAGAGGTGAATTCTCACTTTTGATCAGCGCGGAAACTTGAGGAGTGCGGAGGACTCGGGCCCGTTAAATAGATCTTCAAAAATCCGGTGAATCCGGCCGGTATGTGTCTTGTAATCTTTCGCAAATTGCACCGTGGCCGTTTCATTCTCATTGTCACGGTAATCAAGCCTTAGAGCGGCCATTTGAAACTCTTCCTCACCCTCTGGAAGCGTGTGAGTCTGATTTTCATGGACCATTTGAAGTGAGTTTTCAACTTTTCTCAAAAAGACATAACCATCTGTTAAAGTACCAAAGCACTCCATCGGAATCACCCCAAGACCATAAAGTTTTCTCAAACCTCCCAGGGTCTGGCGGTCTCGAATTTCCGGGTATTTCTTCCCGTAAAAAATCTGTAAACACTGCACGATAAACTCCACCTCGCGGATCCCCCCGATCCCCAATTTAACATGGAGAAAGCTCTTCCCTCGGGCGGACATTTTATTATCTATTTCCTCTTTGATCTTACTGACTTCCGAGAAATGAATGGTTGAAAAAGGGGATTGGTAAATGAAACGGCTTGCCAAACGGAGGAATTTTTCTCCAAGACGCATCTCCCCGGCCACAGGCCAGGCTTTCAACAAAGCCAGTTTTTCCCAGCTCTCTCCTCTCTTTTCATAATATTTCCGGAATCTGGTGAACGAACTCGTGATTTCTCCTGATCTTCCTTCGGGGCGAAGTCTTAGATCGACCCGATAAAGAAAACCCTTGGATGTCATGGCGTTCAATCCGGCAATCATCTCCTGCGAAAGGAGGGTAAAATAGGTTTTGTTTGGAATCATGGAGTGCGGTAATCCTTTTCGATTTCCTGAACTGACTCCCTGATCGCTTTCATAAAGAAAAATCAGATCGACATCAGAAGAAAAATTTAATTCTCCACCTCCCAGTTTTCCCACGGCCAGGACGACGAAAGCGGCTCTTTCGCCCTCCCCGCCTCGCCTTCTCACTTTCGGAACGCCGTATTGTCTTTTGACTGTCTCTTCTGAAATGCGCAAAATATTTTCAAGAACGACTTCGGCCAAAACGGACAAGGAGGAGATCGTTTCTTCCAGCGACGCTTTCTGCAGTAAATCCCGAACGCCGATACGAAGAAGCTCTTTATGTTTTAATACACAGAGCATTTCGATCTTCTTCTCTTTGCTTTTCAAGTTTCTTAATGTTTTTTTAAAATCGCCCGCAAGATTTTTTTTGGGGACATTTCCGTCAAGCGTCTGGCTTTCAGCAATCCAATAGAGATAATGCGGATAACGAATCAGAACTTCCGACATAAAGGGACTGCTCCCAAAAACTTTTGCGAGCAGCCAGACAGTATAGGGAGAGTCTTTCAGGTAGGAGAGGAGATTGGCTTTATTCAACGCCATTCTGGTAAATCGTTCAAAATAGTTCAGGGCTTGATCCGGATCGGGCGAACGGGAAAGAGAATCCAAAAATTCGACGATGATTTCTGACAGAAGCAGACGGGAGCGGGGGTCGTCGGCAATCAGTTGAAGGTTCATATCCCCCTTCTTGATGTCTTTAATTCCCACCGGGGATAAAATGGCCGAAACTCTCTCGTAACTGAGATCGCCCGCCAGCAGGAGCTCTTTGGGATTGGGTTTTCTTTTAGTCACATGATCATTATAATAAGACGTGACTGAAAAGGGAATCTTCATTTGTCTCTTTATGCCCTTGAAGAGAGAAAGTATCCCTGTTACACTTGTTTTCTATTCAATAACCACTCCCTATAAGGATTATCTTAAAGATGAAAAAGAAAAATGCTGTCGGCTGTCTAATTCTCATGCTCCTGTTCGGTCTTATTGTTGCTGAATCGGATTCGTTCGCCCGTGCCGGAGGGTCCAAATCATTCGGAAGCCGTGGAAGCCGTACCGCCGCTCCTGCCGCTTCGCCTTCTCCCACCACAGGATCCTCACCCGCAGCAATGGGTCAAACGCCCGTTCAGCCCACATCCCAGCCATCCCCCGGTTTATTCGGGGGTGGGTTTGGAAGAGGCGTGATGGGAGGCTTGATCGGCGGTATGATCGGGGGAATGCTCTTCCGGAGCCTTGGTTTTGCGGGGGATGGCTTCGGCGGAAGCGGTATCGGTCTATTTGAGGTCCTCCTCATTGTCGGAATCGGATTTGGAATCTACACCTGGATGAAAAGAAATTCGAGTCTTTCTTACTCTTCACCCGAAAGAGGAAGTTCATCGGTTGCCATTCCAGGGTCCATCTACCAAGGTTTTCCTACCGGCAGCGGAGGTGTCGCCACTTTCAAATCCGTTGGAGAAGGACTGAGGGCTATTTTGGCTATGGATCCTCAATTTAAAGTTGAAAATTTTAAGAATCTTGCAAGCGATATCTTCTTCAAAATTCAAATCGGATGGGGCAAAAGGGATATCTCCTATCTTTCAAAATTTTTGACTCCTGAAATGAATTCAATATTCGATAGGGAAATCGGTCGGTTAAAGGCAGAGTTCAAAAATAACCATATTGATAATATCTCCCTCCGTGCAGTTGAAATTGTGGAGGCCTGGCAGGAAGAGGGCTGCGACTACATTACCACACTGATTTCAGCCAATTTGCTCGACTATACCAAGAGTGACGTTTCCGGAGAGATTGTTTCGGGGTCGGATATCGAACCGGTCTCTTTTAATGAAAACTGGACTTATTGCCGGCCCGTAGGAACCGGCAACTGGACACTGTCAGCTATTCAGCAGGTTTAACAAGAGTCATTCGATGAATATCGTTGAGACCTTAAATCATGGCATTCTTTTTGAAAAAAAAGTCTCCCAGCTCTTTAAACAAACCCTTTCATTTCAAAAAGAAAAATCGGCCGGACAAGCAATCTGGAAAGAAATTGTTGTTCAAAAAGAAAAACAGATCTTGCTTCTGAAAAAGGCTGTCAGTGGAAATCCGGGACAGAGTCCCAACGCATCCCGAATAAAACTCCTCCCTGCACGAGAAATGGAAGAGGGGCTTGCCTGGATCGATCAGACGGAAGAGGAACTTAAAGTGTCCGATCCGGTTCCGGCAGCCCTCGTCAAGCTGATCCCACGGATCGCCTCTTTTGAACTTCGACTGATCTATTCTCTCCTTTTGAAAGTTTACGATCTCCATCTTTTTAAAAAAGATCCCGAGTTGATTTCTCTCTTAAACCGGCATTTTCAGTCTCTCAACTTTTATTTGAAAAAGCACCACGCCTCACCGCTCAATGCTTTGACCCATGAATATCCATTTCTGGTTATAAAGGCGGATGGAAAAAAAGGTTTTCGAGAAGACGAGCTATATCAGAATCTCATGTCGCAAAAAAAAGAGATCACACTTCGTTTAAAAAACGGGGATTCCTATTCCGGAAAGCTTGACAGCTTTGACCATTTCTCTCTCCTCTGCCGTCCGCTCATACCCACCTCCCCTCCTATCAGTACGCTTTTTTTGAAAGAATCTATTTTATCCATTCTAATCCATGACTGATCCGGAGTTTTCCAAAAGACCGATTATCAAACTCGAAGAAGAGAGAATTCCCGACTTCTCATTCCTGGATAAAGAACTCGTTCAGCCTGAAAAAGGTTATCGATTTACGGCAGATGCCCTTCTTTTGGCCGACACGATTCACCCCCAGCCCAACGAAAATATCCTGGAATTCGGCGGCGGATGCGGCATCATTTCTCTTATTCTGGCTAAATTGAATCCGGAAGTAAAAATCATCTCGATCGAAATTCAGGAAGAATTGGCCCAATGTGCTCGAAAGAATATTGAGCTCTATCAGCTTCAGAATCAAATTGAAATTGTCAATGAAGATGCTCGGGAAGGTTGGCAAAAATTTACGAACGGCTCGTTTCAAAGAGTCGTCACCAATCCTCCCTACAGGGAAAGCGGAAAAGGAAAACTGAATCCATTAAATGATAAGGCCATTGCCAGGCATGAAATCAGTTTAAGCCTCAGCAGTATTATTCAGTGGAGCTCCTTCCTTCTCCAACCGGGTGGAAAACTCAACTTTATTTTTCCCTCAAGCCGCTATCGGGAAGCAACGCTTCTTCTAGAAAAAAATAATTTTGATTTGACCGATACGGAAGAGGTCAAACGGTCAAGAAATTCGGTACGAATTCTGGAAGCCTGTTATAAACCGTAGCCGCCGGTCGTCATTCCGATAAACGCATCGAGCGAAGGACAAAGCAGGTAAGGATTATTTTCCAGCTCTCTGCCCACGGTCGAAGTCGGCGTCGGACCATAGTCATGACCGGGATAAATTAAACTTTCCTTCGGAAGTGGCATAATCCTGGTTTTAAGACTTCGGAACATTTCCTCCGGAGACCCGCCAGGCAAATCACATCTCCCGATACTTCCTACAAATAGCGTATCTCCGGTCATCACCGAACCATCAACAAGAATAATACAGCTGCCGGGAGAATGTCCCGGGGTATGAATAAACTTAAATCCGATTTTGCCCAATTCGACCAGCTCGCCATCTTCCATCTCTTTATCAGCAGGAGGGGGAGTAAAATGCTTGAGATATTTTGCATCTTCCCGATGAATAACAATCGGGGCACCGGTCGCGGATTTAATATCCTTATTGGCTCCTGTATGGTCAAAATGGCAATGGGTATTTAAGATCAATTTGATCTGAATTTTCGCCTCTTGTGCCGTTTTTAGGATTTTTTGGGCTTCAAATCCTGGATCCACAACGACACCTTCGCCTGAGGAAGGATCGCCGATCAGGTAGCAAAAATTTTGCATGTGGCCTACAGAAAGTTGATGGATCTGAATGGTTTTGTTCATACAGAGAGATTATATCAGAGAGGTGATGTCTATTCTAGAAAGGATTGACAATAACCGGGGTTTCGTTTAGATTCTAGGTTCTCTTTTGACAAGTGAGGACCTGGCTCGGCTGGTCCGAACGAGGGGGCGAATGATGCGACGAATAAGGAGCACCACGCCATGAGCGCCACCGAGCAGGTGAGGTGGCCGGAAAATGGGGCATTGAGAAGATTTCCCGAAGGCCCACTTTAAAAGAAAAATCAGAAAAAATTACTCTGCTGCGGAACTGCTCGCGAGCAAGCTTAGTAGGTCCCATCGTCTAGCGGCCCAGGACGCTGGCCTCTCACGCCGGAAACACGGGTTCGAAACCCGTTGGGACCA